>DASWVS010000328.1:0-8835 GCA_036401135.1 Fimbriimonas sp. | reverse complement strand
ACCGGGGGTACCGCATCTTCTTTCTGGGCGCCTCTCCGGGCGTGGCCGAGCAGGCGGCCCAGAACCTTTGCGGGCGCTATCCCGGATGCCAGATCGTCGGGGCGCGGCACGGTTACTTTCCGCCCGTCGAAGACGAGGACGTGGCGCGGGAGGTCGCCGCCGCGCGTCCGGACATCCTGCTCGTCGCCATGGGAATCCCCCGTCAGGAGAAGTTCATCCGCGCGACCCAGGAGATCGTTCGCGCCAAGGTCGCGATGGGGGTCGGCGGGTCCTTCGACGTCTTCAGCGGCAAGACCCGCCGAGCGCCCAAGATCATGCAGCGCCTCCAACTCGAGTGGCTCTGGCGGCTCATCCTCAACCCGAGCAAGATCAGCAAAGTGAAAAACCTGCCCGTCTTCGTCAGGATGGTGCTGCGCCAGAAGCCATGAGGATTTACACAAGGACCGGCGACTCCGGCGATACCGGCTTGATCGGCGGAAGGCGCGTCTCCAAAACCTCCGCCCGGATCGAGGCGATCGGCAGCGTCGACGAGCTGAACTCGGCGATCGGCGTTGCCCGGCTCCAGTCGGCCGGCGACGCGCTCGACGTGAACCTTGGGCACCTTCAGAACTGGCTCTTCGACCTGGGATCCGAGCTTGCCGAACCCAACGGAGAGTCTTTCCGCATCGGGACGGACCCGATCGTTTTCCTCGAAAACGATATCGATCGACAGACCGAGGCGCTGCCCCCGCTGAAGGCGTTCGTCCTGCCCGGTGGAAGCAGCCTCGGGGCGCACCTCCATCTCGCCCGGGCCGTCTGTCGACGGGCGGAGAGGGCCGTGGCGGCTCTCGACGAGGCGGAGGGCGTGCGGCCCGAGGTACAAGCCTTCTTGAACCGGCTTTCCGACTGGCTTTTCACCGCTTCGCGAACCGCCAACCACCGCGAAGGCGTCGGGGATATAACCTGGACTCGAAACACAGGTTTTTGATCATGGTAGCCACTCTTCTCGCCGTCCTCCTCGTCCAGTCCCCTCAAGACCCGGTGGTCGCTCCCTCGCCAAGCGCGCTGCTCACCAAGACCATCGCCCGGTATGCCGATGCGAAGACCGTCAGGGGCACGATCACGATGAGCCAGTCGGCCAAGGACAAGACGGTTCGAATCGAGACGGTCCTCCAGACGGAGAAGCCGGCGAAGGTGTATCTCAAGCAGGCCCAGAAGGGGGGCGACTCCGACACGTGCCTTCTCACCTCCGACGGCAGGTCGTTCAGCTTCGACCCGATCCAGAGCAACGTCCTCCGGATGAAGCGCGGCGAGGAGCCGCTCGTCGGCCCCGACGGAACTCCCGTGATCAACGTGACGACCGGCCTGCCCTTGGGGCTGCCGGACATCTACATCGCCATGAACGACCGCCTGGTCGACAAGAACATCTGGCTCGATATGGTCTTCGGCGAGAAGCTCCATATGAAGTCGATGCTCCAAAAGTGGGCGTCGCTCCTCTACCGGGGCCGCCACAAGGTGCGGAACGTGGACGTTCATGCGATTTCAGGCGCTTGGCGGGAGCTGCCGACCAGCGCTCCGGGCGGCGATTTCGAGATCTATATCAACGACCAGATGGAGGTTCTGCGCTACGTAGTGACGCAGCGCGTCGCGGTTCCCAACGTTCAGGATCCGATCGAGGTCCAAACGATCTGGGATGCGGACCTCGCGGTCGACGGTCCCGTCGATCCAGCGCTCTTCCGAGTCGTGCGCTAGATTGCGACGCCAAGCCTCACAAAATTAGCGATCCGCCCGCACTATTCGACTTCGACGGTTCCATTCGTCCCGCTTGCGCGTATCGTAGTTGTGGAGGACGGATCCCCGGTTTCGTTGAATCGAGCAGAACGGGTGCGAAACCTTCCGTGAATCAAGACTTTTTTGGGTAGATTAAAGACGATGTCGCTGCCGACCACTCCAACCGGCTTCTCGGGCTTGCGTAACGGGATGTGTGCAAAGATCGTTGCCGTAAATGCAACGAGTCAGGACACGGTGCGGCTACAGGAGATGGGTCTGACGGTCGGTACGAAGTTTCGAGTGGTGAAGGTCGCTCCTTTCGGCGATCCCATAGAGATCGATCTGCGCGGTTACCGGCTGTGCCTCCGTAAGCGCGAAACACATGGCTTTGAAGTCGAGTCTGTTGCCTAACGCGGCGCCCGCTAAGCCCGCCTTGCCCCTGGTTGCGATCGTTGGCAACCCCAACGCCGGCAAGACGACGCTCTTCAACGCCCTCACCGGCTCGCACCAGAAGGTTGGAAATTACCCGGGCGTCACCGTCGAGAAGGTTTCCGGTTACCTGAGCGTCGGAAACCGGACCGTCGAGGTGACCGACGTGCCGGGGCTCTACTCCCTCGCTCCCGTCTCCGAGGACGAGCGGGTCGCCGTCGGCGTTATCGAGGGGCGCGGCGTCGACCGCCAACCGGACCTCCTCGTATGCGTGGTCGACGCCACGAACCTGGAGCGGAACCTCTACCTCTTCACCCAGGTCGCCGAGGCCGGCATTCCGACCGTCGTCGCCCTCACCATGGTCGACCGGCTCGAGCAGAGCGGCAGCCAACTCGACCTCACGAAGTTCGCGAGCCTCCTTGGCGTCGACGTGGTCCCCATCGTCGGCCATAAGGAGAAGGGCATCGACGACCTCGGGGCCGCCATCTCCCGGAACCTCGAAAATCCGAACCTGCCGAAGTTCGACCTCGATCTGCCCGGCATCCTCGAGTCGCGGGTGGCGCTGCTCCGCGAGCGCTTCGCCCGCGTCGGGGCCGATTTCACCAAAGCCGAAGTCCGGCGCGAGCTACTGCAGCCGACCGAGGAGATGGTCGCCTATCTGCGGAACTTCCCCGAGATGGAGGAGGCGTTCGCACAGGCGCGGAAGGATCTTCGCGACGAGGGAATGGAGGCGACCGCCGACGTCGAGAACCGGTACCGCTGGGCCGGGATGGTGCAGCTTGCCGTGGTGCAGGATCGTTCGGCGGCGCCGCCGAAGCGCTCCCTGACCGACCGGCTCGACACGATCCTCACCCACCGGCTCTTCGGGTTTGCGATCTTCGTCGGGATCATGTATCTCGTCTTCCAGTCGATCTACTCATTCTCCACGCCCCTGATGGACGGGATCGACTGGATGTTCGGCCGACTGAAAGAGTTCGTGAGCCCGCAACTCGAGAGCGCCCCCGTGCTCCAGAGCCTCGTGGTGGACGGCATCATCGGCGGCGTCGGCGGCGTCCTCGTCTTCCTGCCCCAGATCCTGATCCTTTTCTTCTTCATCTCCGTCATGGAGGGAACGGGTTATCTGGCGAGGGCGGCGTTCCTCATGGACCGCATGCTCGGGTGGTGCGGCTTGAACGGGCGCGCCTTCATTCCGCTCCTGTCGTCCTTCGCCTGCGCGATCCCCGGGATTATGGCGGCACGGGTCATGCCCGACCCCAAGAGCCGCCTGGCGACGATCCTGGTCGCGCCCCTGATGTCCTGCAGCGCCCGCCTGCCGGTCTACCTCCTCATCATCGGCGCGTTCGTGGAGCCGAAGTTCGGCCCGTTCTGGGCAGGGTTCGCGCTCTTCGCGATGCACTTCCTCGGCCTGCTGCTGGCGATCCCGATCGTTTGGCTGCTGAACCGCAAGATGCTCAAGGGACGCCGCCTTCCGTTCCTGCTCGAACTTCCGCCCTACCAGTGGCCGAAGTGGAAGGACGTGGGCCTGGCGATGGTGATGCGCGGCCGCATCTTCGTCAAGACGGCGGGGACGATCATCGTCTTCATGTCGATCCTGATCTGGGCCGCGTCCTACTTCCCGCGCCTTTCGCCTGCCGAGACCAGCCGGATCGCCGCCTCGGCTCCGGCGGAAACCGCCGACAAGCGGATCGCGGAAGCCTCCCTCGCCAATTCGTTCCTGGGGCGCTTCGGCAAGACCATCGAACCGGTCTTCCGCCCCGCTGGGTTCGATTGGCGCATTACCACCGCGATCCTGTCCGCCTTCCCGGCACGGGAAACCGTCGTCCCTTCTCTCGGCATCATTTTCGCCCTCGGCGACGACGTCGACGACGAATCGATCGACCTGAGGACCACTTTGAACCGGGCGACCTGGCCGGACGGCCGGCCGCTCTTCACCCCGTGGACCGCCGTCGGCTTGATGGTCTTTTTCTCCCTGTGCGCCCAGTGTATGGCGACGCTGGCCACCGTCAAGCGCGAGACCAACTCCTGGAAGTGGCCGCTGTTCATGTTCACTTACATGACGCTGCTCGCGTACGCAGGCGCGGTGTTCGTGAACTACCTCGGCATCTGGTTCGGGAAGTAGCCTCGCAGACCGCTGCCGCGAGGCCAAGACGCCCGAAGCGAAAGGGCTAGAAGCCGACGCTCGCGCCGATGAAGAGCCCGGAGAGGCTCCCTTTGTCCGAGAGGTAGCCGGTCACCTCGAGGCTGGGGCTCAAGGGCCCGAGCGCGCCGAGGATCGGGAAACCGACGCCGACGCTCGCGACGAAACCGTTGGTGTCCGAGAAGCCCGCGCCCCGGTCGACCGCGCTCGACCACCCAAGGCCGCCCTTGACGAAGATGCTGGTGAGCGGGATGTCGCGCCGCACTGTGAACAGGAGCCGGTAGACGTCCCCGTCGTCGCCGCCGATGCCCCCGCCGAGAAGGATCGAGGGCGAGAGCGCGAACTGGAAGCCGAGGATCGCGTGCACCGGGATGTCGGCGCCGAACTGGATCCCGTCGATCCGGACTTTGTCGCCGCCGTCGCCGGTGAACTCTGCGGAGGTGCCGTAGCCGATGGAGGCACGGACCTTGGGAAGGGGAACCTGAGCCGAAGCGGTCGCCGCGAACGCCGCCGTCGCCGAAAGGAGAGCCAACCTTGAAAGCCTCATGGCTCACCAGTATATGCCATCCGAAGGCAGCCCCTCTTGGGTAGAGAGGGGCCAAGGTGTGACGACGGCTACGGCTTTTCGGCGCACCCGGAGGCGGAACTCCGAATGGCCGCATCGAGGATGCGGCAAGCGTCGGCGGCGATCTCCGGGTTCAGGATCCCTTCGGGCGTTTTGCCGTTACGGAGGCAGTCGGCGAAGTAGGCGGCAGGGCTCCTGAACGGCATTTCGGCGATCTCGACGGCTTCGCCCGAGTTCACCAGCTTGCCTTCCGAAACCCACAGGGTGCCCTCCTTGCCGTGGACCACCGGGTTCGGGCCTGGATCCGCGCTCTTGGTCGCCCAGGTTCCTTCGATGAACGCGGTGCCTTTCGCATAGCGCAGGATGCAGACGGCGTGATCGTCCGAGACGTCGTAGTCCTTGGTGAAATTGCCGCGCTCGCAGTAGACGGATTCGGGCATGCCCAACAGCCAGCGACTGGCAACGGCGCCGTACGAGCAGAAGTCGGCGATCGCCCCGCCGCCGTTCCTGCTCTCGTCGTACAGCCATCCGACGAACCACTGGTCACAGCCGATCTCCTTGGGACCGCTGTGTCCGTTCCGATACCGCAGATGAAAGACGTGGCCGACGGCGTCGGCCTCGATCTGCCGCTTTAGCTCCCAGATCCAAGGGGCCCAGGCGAGCGGCCAGTTGATCATCAGCAGCTTTCCGCTGGCGCGCATCGCTTCGAGCATCCGGTCGGCGTCCTTTGCGTTGGCCGCCATCGCCTTTTCGACCATGCAGGGGATGCCTTTCCCAAGCGCTTGAACGGCGATCTCCGCCGATTCGACGTTGTCGCTCGTGACGACGAGGGCGTCGAGCGCCTCGTTGTCGAGCATCTCCTGCCAACTCGTGTACGTCCGCTCGAAGTCCGCGGCCGCCTTGTCCAGAAGCGGCGTGGCATCCGCGACCGCCACCAGCCGGGCCCCCTCCAGCTTCTTCCACGAGTCGATCAGTCCCCAGACATGTCCGTGCGTAAGGCCGGCGACGCCGACACGAATTTCCTCAGCCATGGCGCGACGTTACCCCGCGCGTCGACGTTCGGAGGCAGACATCTCGGAGATCGGAAGCCGGATCAAGTGGACATTTCCTGCGGATGGGGAGTGCCGTCCGAATCCTGCGCTCGCCCCGCTCCCTCGCAGGATAAATCCTGCGGACCCATGCAGGCTGAAGCCTGCGCTCCCCCCTTTTTGGGCGGTTAGTATGCGGCGGCGAGGTTGCGGACGACTTGGTCGGCCGCGTTTCGGGCTTCGGCGGAGGTACCTCCGTGATTGTTCAGGATGATGCTGACGGCAAGATCTTTCCCGCTCTTCGCTTTCAGGTACCCGGAGAGGGAGACGACCATGTCGAGCGAGCCTGTCTTTCCCGAAAACTCGACGCCCTGCAGCCGGTCGCGAAGGGTGCCCGTATGGCCCGGTTTGGCCATCGCGGACCGGTAGATCGCGGCGAACGGCTGCCGGTTGGCCCAGACGAGCAGCTGCGAGATCCCCCGCGTGGTCGCGATGTTGTGCCGGCTCATGCCGCTGCCGTCCATCGGGCGCACGTCCTGCGGGCTGCAGCCGACCACACGGGTCAGGAAGGTCGCGAACTGCTGGCGCGCCTGGGGGTAGGGGTCCTCCTTGAGCGGTTCGAACCGCTGGGCGCTCATCAGCAGGAGATGCTCGGCGATATTGTTGTCGCTCGGCGGGAGGCAGGCGGCGACCGTTTCGGCGATCGTGTTCCCCTCCAGGATCCCTGTCGGCGGCGTCGCGGGAACCGTCTCCGTCCGGAAGAAGTAGCCGCCCAGGACCCAAGCCGCCGCCTCGTCGGGGTAGGGGAGCGACAGGGTATCGAGCCGCTTCTTCTCCTTGGGCAGGGAGCCCTCGATCATCACTTCGCGCCGGAAGGGATCGTAACGGATCAAGGGGGCCTGCGGACCCATCGTCCACTTGATCTTGGTGTTGTAGCCGGTCGGCAGCAGCTTCGGGCGCCCGTTCTCCGCCCACAGCTCGAACGAACCTCGGTCGACGGTGAAGGCGGCGATCGGGGCGGCGTACTTGTTCGGAAGGTCGTCCAGTTCCCAGTCCTTCGGCCAATAGGGCCTGTAGCTCTGCTTGACGTACACCGGCGCCCGCCGATCCAGCTTGAGACGCGCGACGGCGTCCTGGAGCCGCGCGTAGGTCATCAAGGGGTCGCCGTTGCTCTCAACGGTCGTGCGGTTCTGGGTCTTCCAGATCTTGGTCTGCGGACGGAAAGCCGGCCCCAATGTTTGAAGGGCGAACGCCGTGGTCAGGAGCTTCTGGTTGCTGGCGGGCATCAGCCGACGGGCGCTGTCCCGCTCGAACACGACCGACCCCTCCATGTCCCGGACGCAGACGGAGACCTGCGAACCTTCGAAGATCGGCGCTTCAAACGGCGCATCGATGGGCGCCTGCGTCAGCGCGAGGAACAGCGGAGCCAGCACGGGTCTATTCTATCCGTCGTCAGCACTCTTCCGGGAACACCGGTTCCGGGTGGTGGTCGCCGTCCCAGTCGGCGATGTCCTGCGCCATCTCTCGGGCGTAGTCGCGAAGCTGAGGGTCGGGATCGTCGACCGCGACCTCGAGCAGGATCCTGACGACCCTGTCCTGCATCTCCGGGATCCATTCGACAACGTGGAAGAGCCCGTGGATCGCGCTCCTCCGGCCGAACTTGCTCGGCGCCTTGAGGCACTCCATCAGGGTCGGGCCTCCTCGGAGTTCGGGGATGTGGCCTCCGAGCACCACGCCCGCCTTGTAGATCGTGCGGGCATAGTCGTCCTCGGCATCCCAGATCAGCTCCTTAATCGCCTGGACCGCCTTCAGTTCGCCCTCCTCTTCTTCGCAGAAACTGGGAAGGTCCTCGAAGAGGTCCAAAACGCACCACTGGGCCGACCGTCGGTTCGGATGCCGTCGGTCGCCCAGGACGGCCAGCAAGGCAGGCAGGAACACGCGGCTGGACGCCTGGGACTCGATCACGCCCTTCGCCTCGCTCGCCACGTCCCGGTCGTCGCAGTACAGCAGCTTGAGCAAATCGAGCGGCGGCAGCTCGCTCACATGCCCGGTGAACCGGCCCTCCTTCTCCAGCGTGCGGTTGGTCGCGATCTGTCGCTGGAACAGCGGCTCGCTGGAGTTCCGGAGGTTCTCCAGCATCTCTTCCAGGGTGTCGCCGCGATCCTCGTGCCAGATCGCCTCGCACCGGCCGAAGACGCCGTACGGCGTCCTCGCCGTCACCACTTCGAACGTCTCGCCGTACGCCTCGAAGCTCGCCTTGCCGGCCCAGTCGGAGGCGAGGACGTGGAACTCGTAGCTGATCGGGTGCGGAGGCCAGTGGAACTTGACGCGGTGTCCCGGTTGCCGGGCGCGCGTCGAACCACCGTTCGCGGCGACGTACCGGTCGATGAAGGCAACGAGTTCGGGCACCAGCGCGGCTGCCTCGGGAGGAGCGGATTTGGTTGGCATGGTTGCGGCAGAACCCTCAGTGTACGCCTTTTGAGACGAAGCGAAGGAGGTCCCGAGGGGACCTCCTTCTTCATCCCGCGCCTAGCGGGCGACCGAGGTGCGGTTCAGGAACCGCTTCGTCTGCTCGGCGCTGTCGCGCAGGTGGACGAGGGTCATGCCTTCCAGACCCTTGAGCTTCTGGGCGGCGTCGAACCGGGCTGCCAGGCGGCGGAGGCTGTCGTTCGCGACGGTCCGGACATCCTCGTTGATCGCGCCCGCGGGTGCTCCGGCCTGGAGCATCAGGCCGTTCAGGACGAACTTCTGCAGGTCTCGCCGGAGCGGCGTGATCTGGGTCTGCGCTCCGACCTCGCGGAAGACCGCTCCGAGGATGGCGCCGTAGTGGTCGTCCAGGTTATAGGCGTGGCCGTCACGAGTCTTGAAGGCGTTCTCCGCGATCCGGTCCGTCGTCGACGCCGAGATCATGACGGCGGCAAGGCTCT
>DASWVS010000327.1:0-8239 GCA_036401135.1 Fimbriimonas sp. | reverse complement strand
GACCAAAGAGGAGATCGGCTACGCGACCGCCGCGATCGCGATCGAGGGCCTCGCCGAGTTGCTTTCCCAGATCGGCATTCCCGCCGCGATCGTCCAGAGGCCGGTGATCACGAGCGCCCATCTCGCGACCGGCTTCATCGTTTCGATCGCGATGGGCCTGGTGCAGACGGCCGCCGTCTTCATGCTGGCGGGTCCCATCGCGGATGCGCTCAACATGCCCGCCGCGGAGCCTGTGTTCAAGGCGATCTCCGTGATCTTCGCCTTGACCGCGATCTCGAGGATCGCGAGGACGAGGCTCAGCCGGGACCTGCACTTCAACCGGATCGCCAAGGTGGACCTGACGGGCACGGTTTGCTACGGGGTCGTTTCCGTCGTCCTCGCCCTGCTCGGATACGGCGTTTGGTCCCTCATCGCGGGTTTGATCGTCCAATCCCTCGTCAGTTCCGCCCTGCTTTTCTTCGGTGAGCCCGTTCCTAAGCCGTTCCGCTTCGACAGGGGCGCCTACAGGGACCTCATGTCGGTGGCGAAGGGCTTTACGGCGGCCGCCTTCCTCAACTACATCGCCAGCCAGGGGGACAACCTGGTGGTCGGGCGATGGATGGGGGCGGGCGCGCTCGGCGTCTACTCGCGCTCGTGGAACCTGATGGCGCGCCCGGCGGTGATGTTCGGCCAGTCGATCAGCCAGGTGCTGTATCCGACGATGGCGAGGGCCCAGGACGACCGGGAGCAGCTCCGAGGGCTCTTCCTGAAGAGCACGACCGCCCTTGGGATCGTCATCATGCCGCTGGGATTCGTGATGTGCGCGCTGGCCCCGGAGGTCGTGACGACGCTGCTTGGAAGCCGTTGGAGCGAAGTGATCGCACCGTTCCAGGTGCTGGCTGCCGGGATGTTCTTTCGTGTCGGCAACCAGTCCAGCGACTCGATCACCCGTGCCCTCGGTGACAATTTCGGCAGGGTCGTCCCCAAGGCGGCTTACGCGCTATGCGTCGTTGGGTTCGCCTATCTCGGCACGCGCGTCGGAATCGTCGGCGTCGCCTGGGGGATCTTCGCCGCGAACCTCGTCCATACCGCTTTGATGACGCAGATCGGTCTCGGGAGGCTCGAGATGGGCTGGTCCGACTACGCGAAGGCTCTGCGGACCCCCGTGCTCCTCACGCTGCTCGCCGGCGGCTCGGCATGGACGGTCGCCGAAGCCATGCGCCGACAGGGCCTATCCGCGCCGGCGATCCTCGTCGCCGCGCTGGCGGCGAGCCTGGTCGCCTACGTCCTCGCGCTCCGCTTCGGAGGCCGCAAGCTCTTGGGCAGGGATACCGTGGACCTGACGGAATCCGTAGGGAACATGGTCGGTCGAAAACTCCGACGGGGGAGCCGGGCGAAGGCCGCCTGAGAAGCGAAGATGGGGAAGCCGCTGTCGGCTCAGGAGAGTAAGGGCCTCGTCCGCGACGTTGCGGAGCGCGTCCGTTTTCGGCTGGTCATGTCCAGCGCCGCCCACCGGCTCCGCTCGATGTCGAACAGCCGCCGGATGTTGCCCGCATACCTGATCGTCGGAACCCAGAAGGGCGGGACGACCTTTCTGCACTCGATCCTCTCGCAGCATCCGCAGGTCCGAGATCCCCTGAAGAAGGAGATCAACTACTTCAGCTTCCAGCACTTCCGAGGGGAGCCGTGGTACCGCGCCCATTTCCCTCTCCGCGCCGCCGGCCTTGTGACCGGCGAAGCCACGACCAACTACATGTTCCACCCCGGCGCCGCGGAGCGGATAGCCTCGCTGCTTCCCGACGCCAAGATCATCGTCTGTCTGAGGGATCCCGCAGGCCGGGCGTTGTCGCACTGGCAGATGAACATGCTGAACAAGCACGACTCGGTGCCGTTCGCCGAAGCGATCGAGAGGGAGGACGAGCGCACCGCCGGCGAGATCGAACGGATCGCCGCCGACCCGACATACCAGGCCTGGCCGTTTCGACGATTCTCCTACCGCCGGCGGGGCTTGTACCTGGACCAGATCCTTCGCCTCGAGCGGTGCTTCCCGAAGGAACAGATCCTGGTGATCGACAGCGGGGACCTGTTCAGGCGAACCGACGAAACGCTCGCCCGCGCGGAGTCGTTCCTCGGGCTCCGCGGCTGGAAACCGGCGGCCTATCGGGCGGAGAACGTGGCGAAGCGAAAGGAACCGGTCCACGAGGAATCGGTCGAAGCCCTGCGGTCCTTCTACCGCCCTCACGACGAAGCGCTCTTCGAGCACCTCGGTTGGAGCCCCCGCTGGTAGGCAGGGAACCTAGAACTGGAAGTAGATGAAGGCCTTGCCGGGACCCCGCAGGTAGATGCAGGCCACCAACAGGGCGCCGGCGCCGACCGCGTACGCGAGTTCGGTGGTCCGGAAGGTCCACTGGAGATGCCGCCGCAGGACGTTGTAGGACTCCACCGCGAGACTGACGAGCAGCGCCGCCCAGAACGTGTAAAGGATGTCCATCTGGATGCCCGTATAGCCGGACGGGGTAAGGATCGCGCCCAGGATCCGGAACGCGTCGACGGTCGTGTCGGCGCGGAAGAAGACCCAGCCGAGGGTGACGAGCGCGAAGGTGAGGGCGCACCCGGCAAGCCGCCCGACGGCGGTTCCGGAGACCTTCGACGGCCAATCCGTGATCCGCTCGATGGACTGGTACAGCGCGTGCAGGCCGCCCCAGATGATGAAGGTCCAGTTGGCCCCGTGCCAGAGTCCCGAGGCGAGCATGGCGATCCAGGAGTTTCGGTGGGCCCGCCACTCGCCGTCCCGCGAACCGCCGAGAGGGATGTAGACGTAGTCGCGGATCCAGTAGGACAGCGACATGTGCCAGCGGCTCCAAAAGTCGCGGATCCCGATCGCCGTGTACGGATGGTTGAAGTTGAGGGTGAACTCGACGCCCAGCCACTTGGCGAGGCCGCGGGCCACATCGGTATAGCCGCTGAAATCGTAGTAGATCTGAAGCGAGAACGCCACGGTGGCCAGCAGGTATTCGGTGCTCGTCGCCGTTCCCATCCCGTAGATGCGGTCGACGGTCGGAGCCAGGTTGTCGGCCAGGACCATCTTCTTGAACAGGCCGAAGACGATGAGCTGCAGCCCGTCCCAGACCATGATCGACGACGGCTTTCGCATCTCCTCGATCTGGGGCAGGATGTGCCGAACCCGAACGATCGGCCCCGCGACCAGGTGGGGGAACAGGGTGACGATGGAAAGAAAGTGCAGCAGGTGCGGGGTCGGCGTGATGACTCCGCGGTACACGTCGAAGATATAGCTGAGCGACTGGAACGTGTAAAAGCTGATCCCGATCGGCAGGACCAGATGCATCACGGGGAGCGAGGCCGAGACGCCGGCGATCCCCAGAGCGTCGTTGATCGACTGGGCGAAGAATCCGAGGTACTTGAAGGTCGAGAGGACCCCCAGGTTGGAGACGATCGAGATTGTCAGCCAGAGCTTCTTCTCATGGGGACGATCGTAGATCATCCGCGCCATATAGAAGTCGACCGTGGCGGTCGCCAGCAGCAGCGGCACGAACCACCACCCCCCGTAGCCGTAGAAGAGGCACGAGGCGACGATCAGGAAAACGTAGCGAACCTTCGGGTGGTCGCGAACGAACCACCACAGCCCGAAGAACAAGAGGGCGAACTGCAAGAAAACAAGGGAGTTGAAGATCACGCGCGATTTCCTAAGGTTGGGCTCCGATCGTTTCCCTGAGTTTCCGGGCCAGTTCGAGGGTGAAAGCCTGGGCGGCCTTTCCGGTCAGGTGGCTGCCGTCGTACGAGGCGAGGTCGCGCCGGTAGGGCGGAGTTTCGATCCATGCGGCCCCCGCGCTCTCGAGCTTCGTCCGCAGGCTCGGCAAGTTCAGGCCGAGTTTCCCCGTTTCGATTTCATACATCCTTTGGCTCGTCGGGACGCGAAAGACGACGATGCGGTAGCCCTGCGCCGTCGACGATGCGATCCACTCGGCGAGTTTGGCGACCTGGGCGTCGCTCACCCAGGTCCGCCGGTCGTCGGCGTTGTTCTCGTCCCGGCGAGCCACGGCTTCCGACGCCTTGACGGTCCCGGTGAAAACGAAGCCCGAGTCGTCGGGCCGGATCGGGATGATCCGAGGCGGCCTCATCTTGAACAGCCCTTCATATTTGCCCAGGGCGGCAAGGTTTGCCCTCTCGACCGAGGTCATCTCCTCGACCTCGAGGTAGCCGTTGTTCTCGGCGTTCTCGGCAGAGAGGGAGGGCCGGCTGACGGCGACGGCGATGACCTTGTACCGGCTGATCGGATCGATCAACCGCTTGGCATGGTTCAAAACGTCCAGATCGATCCCCAATCCCGAAAAACCGAAATTGTAGGAGCGGGCGCCGGGGATCGATTCCTCCACCTTCGACGGATCGACTCCGCGAATGACTCGCGAGTCGCCGACGAACACGATGTCGGATTTCTCCCGATGCTGGTACTTCCGAACGAAAAAACCGTCGCTCAGGTAGTTCCGATCGTGGAAGGCGAAGCCGGCAGCGAGGAAGACCAGGAAGCTTGCCGCCGCCGCCAAGAGGCATCGCCGGGCGAACTCCGGCGTGATGTCGCCCCTCTCGGGATTCGCGTGCTGGTCCGCCTTTTTCGATCCGGTGTAGGCGTGGCCTTGCGGGGCCCGTGCTTTCGATTCTTCCTGGGTCATGGCGAAGACGATGTCAGGGAGTCCTGGGGAGGCGGCTCGGCGATCCCTCCGAGATCCATACCCTTGAGGAGGCCGAGAAACTCCAGCACACGCCGGACTCGGACGCGCGTTTTGTACTCGAGGAACAGCAGGCCCATCTGGACCCGCGACTTCCAGTTTCCCGGCCGGGCTTCGATGCCGTACCCGAGGGCCTTCATGCGGGTTCCCAGCGCTCCCTCGATCAGCTCGAGCATCTTGGGCGAGAGGTCTTTGTGCCAGAGCTCCGTCGACTCTCGGTAGACCGGCTTCAAGGTCCCCAGCTTGTGGGTCTCGCCTTGGAGGAACCCTGAGTTGCTTCGGGTGTGGAACTCGAGCATGCGCTCCTCGAAAGGGATCCCGAGGAAGCCTGAGAGCCGCTGGAGCTCCGAGCGGGGGCTCTCCACGAGGTCCTCGTAGCGAACAGAGGTATATCGCGCGGGATCGAGGCCTTCCTGGGCCGCGAAGTGGATGTCGATCGCGCTCCTCCACGAGTTTATCGCATGGTAAGGGTTCCCCTGGAACTTACGATAGAACGGCGCTTTGAGGTACGACGCGATGACGCCGCGGGGATCCCGGATCACGTGGATGAATCTCGCGTGGGGGTACTCGCGGTACAGCCGCTGTAGGTAGAGCACGTGCGCCGGCGTCTTCTCCCCGACGCGCGTGACCCCGCGCAACTCGCGGAACGCCGCCATCAGCGCGAGGAACAAGGCCTCCCAGGAGGGCGGCCGGGTGGCGGCGAGTTCCCGAACACGCTCGCGATCTAAACCGATCGGCTCGATGTGCTCGTAGCTCAAGGCCAGATCGAGCGCCTTCTCGAAGCTCCCCGGCGTCTCCAGGCTCCCGATCCGCTGGTGGTTGCGCCGATGCAGAACACAGAAGAAGTGCGTCTCGTTCGGCAGGGCGATCTCGGAATGCGAGTCCAGCATCACCTGCAGCAGGGTCGTTCCCGACCGTCCGCATCCGACGATAAAGAAAAGCCCGTTCGCCGTCTCCTCCATCACTCTGGAGGCAGGGATCGTCGGAGGCGACATCTGTTCGTGAATCATACCGCGAGAGCAAGAAAACCAAGCCGGCCCGCCAAGGGCTGGGAGGTCCCATTATACTAGGTCGCTCGGTTCGACCCTGGTGCGTTCCCCTCGACGGGCGGCAGGCTGGAGTAACTTGTTTCTCGATGCCGATCGTCCCCTTGCCGTCGAGTCTCCAGATGCGGAGCGGAAGGTTCCGCCTGGACGAGAGAACCTTGGTTTCCTTCCAACACGAGGACGACGCCCCGACGGCGAAACTGCTCCGACGGGCGATCGGACGCCAGACGGGAGTGCCGGTGAAGATCGGCCGTCGGGCCCGCCCGCGCGGCATCCTTCTCGCGAGGGCGACAGGGCTGCCGAGGGAGGCGTATCGCCTGACAGTCCGGGAGATCGGCGTCACGATCGAGGCGAGCGATGCCGCGGGGATGTTCTACGGGACCCAAACGCTCCTGCAGCTTCTCGAGGGCCCGGAACTGCCGGGTTGCGATATCGAGGACGTCCCGTCCTTTCCATGGCGGGGTCTGATGCTGGACGCCGCGCGCCATTTCCAGCGCGTCGAGACGGTGAAACGGGTTCTCGACCAGATGGCGCTGCTCAAGCTCAACGTCCTGCATTGGCATCTGGTAGACGACTCCGGGTGGAGGCTGCAGATCGAGCGGTATCCGCTCCTGACGGAATGGACCCAGAAGAGGCTGCGGGACGAGCCGGGCGGAAGGGGCTTCTACACCCGGAACCAGGTGCGCGAGATCGTTGCCTACGCCCTCGACCGCCAGATCCGGATCGTGCCGGAGATCGAGATTCCCGCCCACACGACGGTGGCGATGGCGGCGTACCCCCACCTCACCTGTACGGGGGAGCGGGCTCCGGCTACGGGAGTGGGCATCCACCGGTTCACCCACTCGACCGGCAAGAGGATCTACTGCGCCTCCAATCCCGAATGCCTCGAGTTCGTTTCGAACGTACTGGACGAAGTCTGCGAGCTTTTCCCTTCGCCGGTCATCCACGTCGGAGGGGACGAGCGTCCGGAGGGGATCTGGAGCGCCTGCCCCAGATGCTCGAACCTGATGGAGCGCGAAGGGCTCTCCTCGGAGACGGCGCTCCAACGGTGGTTCATGGGAAAGGTTGCCGAGATCGTCCGCCGCAAGGGCCGCCGCTCCATGGCATGGACCCCGACGGTCGAATTCGGGGTGCCCGAGGGAGAGATCGTTCAGGACTGGCACTTCGGGGTAACCCGGGAGGCCCTGGCGCTCGGCGCCGACGTCGTCAACTCCCGGGACCGATACACGTACTTCGACTATCCGAACTTCCCGGGTCGGCAGAAGCCGACATGGATGCCGGTTCTTCCGATCGAGAGGGTCTACGAGTTCCAGCCCGATCACGATGGGCCGGTCCTCGGCGCGGAGTGCTCGCTATGGACGGAGATGGTCGCCGAAGAGGACCTTTCGGAAGCCCTCTTTCCCAGGGTGCTCGCGTTCGCCGAGACGGTATGGACGCCTCGAGACCGTCGGGACCTGCCGGGCTTCCTCGAGCGGGTCCAGCGGATACGCCCGCTTCTGGAGGGGCTCGGGGCGACCTACGCCTCCCCCGCCGAAGGGCCGAGGGCGGCAGGGGCGAGCGTGCGCACCACGATGCATGCACAGCCTCCGTTCCACGCGGAATGCGCGTTCGACGGCAGGTTCACGAGGTACTTCTGGTCCAAAGATCCGCCCAAGGCGGGGGATTCGTTCACGATCTTTCTCGACGAGAAGAGGCCGGTGAGGGCGATCCGCGTCTACACCGGATGCGACATCGCGAAGGACGACGTCCTGGATGACGGCTGGATCGAGGTCTCGGAGGACGGGACGACGTTCGAACGGGTCGCGCCGATAGACGGCGGAATTGCGGAGGCGAAGTTCTCCGCCCGCTCCTTGAAGGCCGTCCGTATCGCGGTCGCGGCAGATATGGCTCATCGACTGGCGGTAACCGAGGTGGTGCTGGTTCCGTCTATCCTGAAGCCATGAGGATCGTCGTGTTCACGGGTGCGGGCGTCTCGCGGGAAAGCGGCCTCAGGACCTTCCGAGATAGCGAGGACGGGCTCTGGGAAGGCTACGACGTCGAGGAGGTCGCCTCCATCCAGGGCTGGCACCGGAACCCGGAGAGGGTGCTCGCGTTCTACGACATGCGCCGGCGCGAGGTGATCGCCGCCCGGCCCAACGACGCCCACCGCGCGATCGCCGAGCTTGAACGCAGCCACGACGTGACCGTCATCACCCAGAACATCGACGACCTCCACGAGCGGGCGGGGAGCACGAACGTGATCCACCTGCACGGGGAGATCCTGAAGGTGCGACCGGTGGACGACGAGACCTTGACGCTGGATTGGACGGACGACCTCATGTACGGGACGGTGCACCCGGAGACGGGATCGATCCTGCGGCCGTTCGTCGTCTGGTTCGGCGAAGGCCTCCCCGAGATCGACCGGGCGATCGAGATCGTGCAGTCCCGGTCCGTCGACGTCCTCATCGTCGTCGGCACGACGCTCCAGGT
>DASWVS010000326.1:0-6432 GCA_036401135.1 Fimbriimonas sp. | reverse complement strand
TTCGCGAGCGTCTACCGGGAATTCGAAACGAAAGAAGACTTCCTGAGCATTATCGAGGCGTGCGGGGATGGGCGCGAGGCGTGGGGCGCGAGGCGTGAAGAGGTCGAGGCACCATGAGTCATCAGCCCATCGAGGAGACCGAACTATATCGGCGCACCGAGCAGGTCGCGGACCAGATCTGGCACCTCGCCCTTTCATGGCCCGAATTCGCCCGCAATACGACTGGATATCAGCTTGTCCGCGCAATCGACAGCGTCTGTGCGAACCTGAGCGAGGGAGATGGGCGCTATAGCGACAGTGAAGCGATCCATTTCTTCGTGATCGCGAGAGGGTCTTTACGAGAAGCCGGCTATTTCGTCCGGACTGCCGCCCGCAGAGGGCTCGTGCGGGAGACGGAAGGGCGGCTGCTGGCCGAGGAAATCGATGAGGTTCGCCGGATGCTGAACGGCCTCATCAACTATCGGCGCAGGACACGAAATCATAACCAGGTTCGGGAGGCCAGTGCGGACTACGGACTGGACCGAGGCGAAGACGCATCCGATCTTCACGCCTCACGCCTCACGCCTCGTGCTTAAGGGGAGAACAGCAGGGATGAAAGTTAATCGTTATTTCACGCAGTCGGGCCAGGATCCTTATCTCGGCATCGCTTTCGAGCCTCGCAAGAGCGAGATCCGCAACCCGGACGGATCCAGCGTCTTCATGATGGAGAACGTGATGGTGCCCTCTGGATGGAGCCAGGTCGCCACCGACATCCTCGCCCAGAAGTACTTCCGCAAAGCCGGGATCACTGCGGGCAAGGTCGAGGGGACGGGGTACGACCCGTTCAACGCCGCGAGCCTCACGCCGAGCGCCCCCCACGAGACCGACTCCCGCCAGGTTTTCCACCGACTCGCCGGCTGCTGGCGAAGCTGGGGCGAACGGTACGGCTATTTCGACTCCCCGGAGGACGCCCAAGCCTTCTACGACGAGTTGGTCCACATGCTGGCGCGGCAGATCGCCGCCCCGAACTCCCCGCAGTGGTTCAACACCGGCCTCCATTGGGCATACGGGATCGACGGCGTCGCCCAGGGGCACTACTATGTGAACCCGGAGACGGGCAAGCTGGAGCGCTCGAAGAACGCCTATGAGCGGCCCCAGCCCCACGCCTGCTTCATCCTGTCGGTGAAGGACGACCTCGTCAACGAGGGCGGCATCATGGACCTCTGGACCCGCGAGGCCCGCATCTTCAAGTACGGTTCCGGCGTCGGCACCAACTTCTCCCGGATCCGGGCCGAGAACGAGCGGCTCTCCGGGGGCGGCAAGTCCAGCGGCCTGATGAGCTTCCTGCGCGTGGGCGACCGCAGCGCCGGCGCCATCAAATCGGGGGGAACCACCCGACGCGCCGCCAAGATGGTCTGCCTCGACATCGACCACCCGGACGTCGAGAGCTTCATCAACTGGAAGGTGAAAGAGGAGCAGAAGGTCGCCGCCCTCGTCAGCGGCAGCAAGCTCTGCGAACGACATCTCAACGCCGTGATGAAGGCCTGGCACGAGGCGTCGAACTCGAAGCGTGACGGTTCGGACCCCACGCCCCACGCTTCACGCTTCACGCCTGCCGTCACCCGAGCCATCGCCGAGGCCAAGGCCGCCGAGATCCCCCTCAACTACATCCAGCGAGCGATCCAGTTCGCCCAGCAGGGGTTCGACAGCCTGAAGTTCGAGACGTACGACACCGGCTACGAGTCGGAGGCCTACCTCACCGTTTCGGGCCAGAACTCCAACAACTCCGTCCGCGTGACCAACGAGTTCTTCGCCGCCGTCGAGAAGGGCGAACACTGGGACCTGACGGCGCGCAAGGACGGCCGAGCGCTCAAGACGATCGACGCCAAGGACCTGTGGGAGCAGATCTGCGAGGCTGCCTGGCACAGCGCAGACCCGGGGCTCCAGTACGACAGCACGATCAACGAGTGGCACACCTGCCCCGCCGACGGCCGCATCAACGCCAGCAACCCGTGCTCCGAATACATGTTCCTGGACGACACCGCCTGCAACCTGGCCAGCATCAACCTGGTCAAGTTCCACGATCCCGCCACCGGCAGGTTCGACCTCGAGGGGTATCGGCATGCGATCCGCGTCTGGACGATCGTGCTCGAGATCAGCGTGCTCATGGCGCAGTTCCCGAGCCGCGAGATCGCCCAGCTCAGCTACGACTACCGAACCCTCGGCCTCGGCTACGCCAACCTCGGCGCTCTCCTCATGCAGATGGGAATCCCGTACGACAGCCCGGAAGGCTTCGCCATCACCGGCGCGTTGACGAGCGTCTTGGGAGGCGAGAGCTACGCCGCCAGCGCTGAAATGGCGGGTGAGCTCGGACCGTTTGCGAAGTACGGGAAGAACCGGGAGAACATGCTGCGGGTGATTCGGAACCACCGCCGTGCCGCCTTCGACGAATCCGACTACGAGGGGCTGGCGATCAAGCCGGTCGGCATCGACCCCGCCCGCTGCCCCGGCGACATGCTGGCGGCCGCCCGCGAGGCCTGGGACCGGGCGCTGCTGCTCGGCGAGAAGAACGGTTACCGGAACGCCCAGGTCACGGTTCTCGCCCCCACGGGCACGATCGGCCTGATCATGGACTGCGACACCACCGGCATCGAGCCCGACTTCGCGCTGGTGAAGTTCAAGAAGCTCGCTGGCGGAGGGTACTTCAAGATCATCAACCAGTCGATCCCGCCCGCCCTGCGCAAGCTGGGCTACTCGCATGGGCAGATCGACGACATCATCCTGTACGCCCTCGGCCACAAAGCCCTCCCCCGTGGCACGGCCGCTCCGGCCGAGGAAGGCATCACGCGCGAGTCGCTAAAAGCCAAAGGGTTCACCGACGAGAAGCTCGACGCCATCGACCAGGCCCTGGAGAACGCCTTCGAGATCGGGTTCGCCTTCAACAAGTGGACCCTCGGCGAAGAGTTCTGCACGGACGTCCTCGGCTTGACCCGGGAGCAGCTCGACGACTGGCAGTTCAACATGCTGTCGGCGCTCGGTTTCTCCAAGCAGCAGATCGAGGCGGCGAACGAATACGTCTGCGGCTCGATGACGGTCGAGGGGGCGCCCCACCTCAAAGAGGAGCACCTGCCGGTCTTCGACTGCGCGAACAAGTGCGGCCGGAAGGGACAGCGCTACATCCACGCCGAAGGCCACATCCGACAGATGGCGGCGGCCCAGCCGTTCCTGTCGGGCGCGATCAGCAAGACGATCAACCTTCCCGCGCACGCCACCGTTCAGGACGTCCACGACGCGTACTGGCTCTCCTGGACCCTCGGCCTGAAGGCCAACGCCCTCTACCGAGACGGAAGCAAGCTCAGCCAACCGCTGAATGCGAGCAGCGACGACGCGGCGGCGGCGATCCTCGAAGCCGGGCTTGACGAGGAGCGTGAAGCGGAAGGCGTGAAGCCTGAAGATCCGAACCTCACGCCTCACGCCTCGCGCCTCGCGCCTTCCGAGGTCGAGGAGCTTGCGACCAAACTCGTCTACCGCTACATCTCCCGCCGAAGGTCGTTGCCGGGCCGGAGAAAGGGGTACACGCAGAAAGCGAGGGTGGGCGGGCACAAGGTCTACCTGCGCACCGGCGAGTTCGAGGACGGGTCGCTCGGCGAGATCTTCGTCGACATGCATCGCGAAGGGGCGGCGTTCCGATCCCTGATGAACTGCTTCGCGATCGCGATCTCCCTCGGCCTTCAGTACGGGGTCCCGCTCGAGGAGTTCGTCGAGGCGTTCGTCTTCACCCGGTTCGAGCCGAACGGCACCGTCATCGGCCACGACAACATCAAGATGTCGACCTCGGTGATCGACTATATCTTCCGCGAGCTTGCCCTTTCGTACCTGGGTCGCACGGATCTGGTGCAGGTCAAGCCCGAGGACCTCCGCGGCGACGCGGTCGGCAAGCCGGCGCAGATGCCGACGTTCGACTATGAGGAGGAGGTGGACGACGACTTCGAAGGCACCGTGCCGGGGGTCACCACCGAGGACCATACCGCCGCCGGATACCGCCCCCAGGGCCCGCTCCCCTTCGACGACGACCAACCCGCCGCGGTGGGTTCGCCGACGTGGGCGGTCGCCCAGACGCAGCGGTCCGCCGCACCGGTGTATACGGATAGGGTCGTGAGCGGGAACGGCGCGAACGGCAAAGCGCTGGCTGCCACCCCCTCCTTGTCTCGGCCAAGCCGAGATGGGGAGGGGGCAGGGGGTGGGGCAACGACCGCCTCGCGCCAGGTCGCCGAGATTTCGGAGAAGGTACGGCAGGCGAGGTTGAAAGGCTACGAAGGCGACCCCTGCACCAACTGCGGCGCGTTCACCATGGTGAGGAACGGGGTGTGCTTGAAGTGCGACACCTGCGGCGAAACGAGCGGGTGTAGTTAGGCATCAGAACCCCTCTCCCTTGTGGACGGCAAGGGAGAGGGGCAGGGGCGAGAGCTTGTGGATGGACGATCACGGAGGAATCGCGTCCTTGCCTCAAGGTTTTTTTATGGCCGGTAATGACACGGACACCTCCTCGTTGTGCCTTCACGACTGAATACCCTCGGGGCGATGGGCTTCCTGCCGATATACTGCAGGCGTGGGAGAGGAACCTCGGTATGAGGTCGTGTACGATCCGCAAGCCAACCGTCGCATCGCCCTCGACGGCATCAAGCGAAACCGATCGGCCTGGGTGACCACGTGGTTCTTTTGGTCCCTTGGGCTTTCTGCTGCGGTAGGGTTCCTTCTCTACACCGGCACGTTCCACAACCGATCCAAGGACCAACCGTTCCTGATCGGAATGGCGCTGGCGATCGGCACCCTTCTTCCGTTCGTGTACCTCTGGGAATATGCGAGAAAGGGGATAGAGCGCGGCAATGCAGCACACGAGGGCAAGCGCTGGATATGCTCCCTCACCCCTGAGTCTTGGACGTTCACCGACCAGGACGGCGTGGCGACTTCGATCCCCTGGAGGCTGATGAAAATCGATGTCGAAACACCGGACGCCTGGTTTGTCAAGTACGGCGCGAGCGAAGTCCTCGTCTACCGCCAGCCCCTGCGCGACGCCGGACTGGAGGAGGAGTTCCGATCAAGGATCAAGTCCGAATAGTGTTGGTCTTGGCCTCCACACTCCCTGCGAGACCCCAGGACTGAGCGACCGTTGCACCCCACGCCCGGCAGGTCCCTCGGCTCCGCTGGCGCTCCGCTCGGGATGACAAAAGACCTTGTCATCCTGAGCAAGCCGAAGGCGCGCCGAAGGATCTGACTGCGGATCGGGTGCGACGGCCAAAAGCACCCCAAGCCCGGTAGGTCCCTTGGCTCCGTTCGGAATGACAAACCGCCGTTGTCATCCTGAGCAAGCCGAAGGCGCGCCGAAGGATCTGACCGCAGATCGGGTGCGAGTGCCAACAGCACCCCACGCCCGGCAGGTCCCTCGGCTCCGCTGGCGCTCCGCTCGGGATGACAGGGACCATTCGTCGTTAACCGAAGGGCGCGAAGTGGCGTGACCAGGGGCCGGCGGTCAGCTCTCGCGCGACGTTCCGGGCGCGGGCGCTCGCTTCCTGGTCCATGGGCAGCACGAAGTAGGCGCGGGGGCTGAAGCGGAGATACCGCAACGCAAACGGCCCGACCGCATCGGGAACCTGACGACGAAGCGCATCGAGCCACTGCTCCATCTGCGTCTCGTGGCTCCCCTGCCGAGAAAAGTGGTGATAGACCACCAAGCATCGGCAGGGAGGCAGCCAGATGCCGGGCTACACGATCGTGCGGATGCGCGCGGCTTCGACGCAACTCCTCCTTTATAACGCACTTTCCTCGTTTCTGCAGGGGTTGGCGGAGCGGCTTCTTTCGCAATGCTTCCTCTGTGCATGGCGGGGCGAGTTTCGTAACCTTGATGCTTCTCAGAGCTGAGACGGACGGACCGCGTGAGTCCACGGAGGGTTACCATGAAAAACTCGGCTCTGATGGCGCTCGCGCTCGGTTGCGCCGCCCATGCCTATGCGGTGGAGGACCCGAAGCCGCTCGACCTCGGCGGCTTCGTCGATCTTTACTACCAATACGACTTCGGGCAGCCCCGCACGATCGCGGGCTCCTCGCCCGCCGCCGAGCTCAACCTGAGGCAGTTCGACATCCGGCACAACCGTTTCCGCCTGGCCACCGCCTGGCTGGACGTCGCTCTCGCCCCGACCGACCGGCGCCCGCTGGGCTTCTACGCCACGCTGATGGCCGGCGAAACGGCCGAGATCCTCCACCTCCTCGAGCCCGGCGGCGTCGACAACTGGAAACACATCGGCCAAGCCTATGTCAGCTATCGGGCCGCCGGGCCTGTTCCCATTACGGTCGACCTGGGCAAGTTCTGGACGGCGATCGGCTACGAGGTCGCGGACCAACGCGTCGCCGAGAGCTACAGCCGGGGGATCAACTACACCTTCAACCAGCCGATCT
>DASWVS010000325.1:0-3757 GCA_036401135.1 Fimbriimonas sp. | reverse complement strand
TTTCCGTCGACCTGGACCTCCCGGTATGCCTTGTTGCTGATCACCTTGAAGATGTTGTCGCCAGGCCGGTAGTCGACCCGGTCGACATCGTCCAGAGACTTCAGGTCGCCGTGCCCCAACGCGACGGCCGCCGCCACGGCCGCCTCGACCGACACGATCTCCGACGCGTCCGAGATCGGCTGAGCCTGGGCGGGCGGAGGCTGGAGGAAGGCGAAGCGCTTCTTATTCGCGAGCGCGAAGCCGGTGAAGGCGATCACCAGGAGGAAGATCGCCGCGAGAATTCCGGCCCATCGATGGAGCTGCCGGGTCGACCTGTACATGGAGCGATAGATTACTTGGCTCCGGCGACCACCTCGTCGGCGATCGCCTTCGCGTACCGTCGGCTGGCGCCCCGGTGGTCCTCCACCAGCTCCTTGGCCGAGCCCCCCATCCTTTCGCGCAGCGCCGGCTCGTCCACCAGCTTCCGAATCGCCCCCCTCAGCGCTTGCGGACTGTCGGCGACCCAGGCGGCCCGGTCCTTCGCCATCGCCGCCACGTCCCGGAAGTTCTGCATATGAGGCCCGTGGACCACGGGTTTGCCGTGGGCGAGGGGTTGGAGGATGTTCTGCCCCCCGAGGTCGGCGAACCCTCCGCCGACGACGACCGCGTCCGCCACCGAGTACACGTTGGACAGCTCGCCGTAGGTATCGAGCAAAAGGTAGCCGCTCGGCGGCATCTTCTCGCCTTTCGATCGTCGGGCGGAGGGAACCGCCAGTGCGGCTGCGAGCGCCTCCGTCTTCTCGAGATGCCGCGGTGCGACCACCCACTGAAGGCCTTCCAAACCCTGCGCGGCTTCCGCGAAAAAGCCGAACTCCTCCGCGCGGAGCGAGCCCACGACGATCGTCGGCCGGGCGTCGAGGCCCAGCTCCTCCCGCCACCGCGCCGGGTCGGCGTCGAGCCCCTCCAGCGCCTGGTCGAACTTGCAGTTGCCGAACACCTCCGCCGCTCGAGCTCCCAACCGCCTGACGCGCTCCGCGTCGGTCTCGGTCTGCATCAGCGCCCGATCGAGCTGGGACAGGAGGCTGCGGTAGAAGAACCGCAGCTTCATCGAGCGGGGAAAGCTGCGGTCGCTGATGCGTCCGTTCACGAGCACGGTCCGCGCCCCGAAGACCTTCGCCGCCCAGAGGAAGTTCATCCACAGTTCGGTTTCCATGACGGCGACCACGTCGGGACGCACCCGCTGCATCGCCGCGAGCATGAAGCGGGGGACGTCCATAGGGAAATACACCAGGTGGTCGAACAGCCCTTCGGCCTTTTCCCGCGCGGTCTGGTGGCCGCTGCTGGTGGTCACGCTCAGGACGATCTCGTGCGCCGGCAGCTCCTTCCGGATCTCGCGGAGGATCGGCATGCCGGCGACGACCTCGCCCACCGAGACCGCATGAAACCAGATCCTCCTCCGGTCCCCCCGCGGTGGCAAGCCGTAGTTGCCGAACCTCTCCTGCCAGTTCGGCCTTTCCTTCCGCTGGAACGCCCGCCAGAGCATCCAGGGGACCCAAACGGGGAAGAGGATCGTCAGCAGGAGGTTATAGATCCACCACATAGGGATGACTCTTGCGACTCTATCCGCGGAAAGCCTTTCCCGTCAGCCTCTCGAACGCCTCCACGTACTTGGCGCGGGTCTTCTGCACGATCTCATCCGGCAGTTCCGGACCCGGCGGCCGCTTGTCCCAGTCGAGCGTTTCGAGGTAGTCCCGCACGAACTGCTTGTCGTAGCTTGGTTGGCTCTTGCCGGGCTGGTACCGCGAGGCGTCCCAAAACCGCGAGCTGTCGGGAGTCAAGGCCTCGTCGATCCAGACGATCCCTTCGTCCGTCTCGCCGAACTCGAACTTCGTGTCGGCGAGGATGATGCCGGCCTTCGAGGCATGGTCGGCGGCTTGCCGATAGAGCGCGAGCGTCCAATCGCGCACCTTTCGTGCCGTCTCTGCGCCGACGAGATCGGCCGCCTGCCGGTAGGAGATGTTCTCGTCGTGCCCCTCCTGCGCCTTGGTCGCGGGGGTAAAGATCGGATCGGGCAGTTGGGAGGAGTCGACGAGCCCGTCCGGGAGGCTCAGCCCGTGCACCGAACCTCCTCCGGCCCGGTACTCCTTGTAGAGCGACCCGCTGAGATAACCCCGAGCGACGCACTCGATCGGCAACGGCCTCGCTTTCCGAGCCAACGTGGTGCGGCCTTCAAGCTCCGGTTGCGGATCATCGAGCCGGCTCTGGATCGTCCCGTCATCCACCGAAAGGATGTGGTTCGGGCACAACCCCTGCAGCAGGTCGAACCAAAAGGCGGACATCTGGTTCAGGATCTTGCCCTTGTCGGGGATGCCGTTGGCCATGATCACGTCGAAGGCGGAGATCCGGTCGGTGGCGACGATCAGTAGCTCGTCCCCGAGGTCGTAGACTTCCCGGACCTTCCCGCGTCGAGGGGCGGGCAACCCGGGAATCTCGGTGGTCAAGAGCGCTGCCATGAGCCGAGCATACCGACCGGCTATTCAAAGATGTCGAGTTTGTAACGCAGTCTCGTGCTGGGGGCGCACACGGGGTTATTCGGCAGCGAGCGCGCCAGCGGGCTGAGCACGGCGGCGCCCGCCCGGAAGCAAAGCTCGGGCCACTGGGGCGGGACGGCAAGGCCCGTCGCACCCAGGAGAGCCAGCGATGGCGGGACGCTGATCTCGTCGGGGCCGCTCCAGGGCTTCTCGGTGTCGGTCGGTCCGGTCGCGTTGTAAAGCTCGTCGATCGCCAGCAGAACCGGCCCCCATGCGAGGGTTGCTTTCTTCGATTTCCCCAGCATGCGAATCCCGACGTCGAACGTGAGCGTCGCCTGGTCGCCGGGCTTGAGGTTCTCTATGGTTGCCCACTCGCCGCACGCGACGGTACTGTCGTCGAGGAACGCGTTCGTCGCCCACGCCGGGACGCGAAGCCGAAGGGACGCAACGTCCTCCAACGCGGTGAGCGTCACCTGGCCGCTGACCGGGTAGTCGGTCTCCACTTTCACGGGCCCGAACTCGCCGGGGACCGGCAGGTTCACGGACACCGTTGTGCCGTTCGTCGTCACGGCGCTCGCGATCGCCTCGTACAGGCTCCGCGCGCCATGGAAGCAGCAGCACCAGTAGGCTTCGCCGCTTCCCATCTCGACCCGCCCGGGATACCCGTGCTCCTTGTTCACGTGCCAGGTCCCAAACCCGCCGCTCGCGAACTGGTTGAAGTAGAGGGCGTTGTAGAGGATCTTCTCCGCCTCGTCGAGGAGGTCAATCCGTTGGGTCGCGAGCCCGAGGCGCAGGTTCAGCATGAACCAGTCGGCAACCGAGCAGAACTCGGTGCACCACTTGTCGGGCAATTGCTCGGTGACGCCGCCGTCGACGGTGACCATCTTCGTCAGCTTCTCCCGTTGATCCAAGGCAAACTGTAGGTAGCCCTCCTCCCTCGTCGCTTCGTAGAGCGCCAGGATCCCCAGCAGCGAGGAGATGTAGGAGTGGGAGTGGTGCTTCGGCTCCTCCCAGACCATGCCTGCCATGGAGCGGGCGAGTTCCAGATGCCTCGGGTCCCGGATGAGCCGGTAGGCGCCGACGAGCCCTTCCAGGCCCTGGGTGTAGTACATGAACTCGTCCTTCGCCTGCTCCTTCCTCTCCGAGTACGCCGGGGCCGTGTCCACGAGGTAATCGGCGAGACGACGGATAGCCCCAAGAACCCCCTCCTCGTCCCGAAGGGATGGGGAGGGGGCAGGGGGTGGGGA
>DASWVS010000324.1:0-2989 GCA_036401135.1 Fimbriimonas sp. | reverse complement strand
TGCGCCCCAGGGCTTTCTCGTTGGCGTTCGCGGCTCCGAGCGCCGCTTGCCAGCGGTCGGCTTCGACTTTCGCCTCGATCCACCGGTCCCAGGCTCGCTGGCCCGCCGTCTGGGCTTTGGCGTCCTGGGTGGGGGCAACTTTGCCGAGACCGCGCGCACGGTTGTAGTTCCAAAGCCAGAGAGACCCCTGGGACGTGAGCCGAACCTGCCATGGCCCGGTCTTCTCGACGTTCGGGGGGGCCGTGACCGTGTACCTGCCGGGAGCCGCCCAGTAAGCCATGACGGCGTCCTGCTCTTGAGTGGAAAAGCTCGCGTTCACAATCGACGCCGCGGCAAGCGCAATCGCGCTGAAGAGAACCCTATGCATCCTGCACCCTCGACGGCCGCCATCCTGGCTGCCGAAAAACAGCCAAGACTAACACAGCTCCGGAGGTTTTTGCAACAGACAGATAACGTTGCACCCCCATCTGACAAATCTTCGGCATCAACCGCAACGAACGCGAGAGGATACATCTGTCTACTTTCAGTAACGGGTTGTTTCCGCCATGATGTCGACATATGTCGGGCGAAGCCGCCTTCGACGAACGACGGACGGCATGGTTATCCTAGGAATCGATCCAGGTCTCGAGCGTATCGGCTACGGCATCGTCCGCCGGGACGGTTCCCAGATCTGTCCGCTGGATTACGGTCTGATCACGACGCCGAAGGTCCAGGTCCCGGACCGGGTGCGGATCGTCCATGACCGCGTCCTCGAACTGATCGACAAGTACCAGCCGGACGAGGCGGCGACCGAGCGCCTGCTCTTCACCGTCAACAAGACGACGGCGATGGACGTCGCCAAGTCGCTCGGCGTGATCCTGCTGGCAACGAGCGAGCGCCGGATCCCCTGGAGCGAGTACTCGCCTCCCGAGGTCAAGCAGAGCGTGGTCGGGGTCGGCAACGCCGAAAAGAAGCAGGTCCAGTTCATGGTGACCAAGCTCCTGGGCTTGGAGGCGACCCCGAAGCCGGACGACGTCGCCGACGCGCTCGCGATCGCCATCACCCACGCGCTCAGGTCTCGGGTCGGCGTGCCGCTCCGCCGCTAGGATCTCAGGAGAGGAAGTGCCCGAGAAGCCCGGCGAACGCGAGGAGCGCGGCCGGAGGAAGGCAGCCGAACCGCTTGCGGCTGTGGGCGGTGATCTCGATGTGTCCGCTCGGTGTCTCGTGCCGTGAAACGACGTCGGCGCGGATCCCCTTCTCCGCCAGGTTCCGGAGGGTCTCGACGAGCTTCCGAAGGTCGGCGTCGCTGGTCCGTCCCTTGATCTGGATCTCCATCAATTGGCGTTCGAGCTCCAAGCCGTGCATGGCCGCGATCTTGTGGAGCTCGGCCTGTTCTTCCTTGGTGAAGAACTGGTCCATATTTCGCAGCACGTACTCCGGGTACGAGACCTCGCCCGCCTTGAACCGACTCTCAAGCTCGAGGTCGCTCCACTTGGCGAGGAGGCCTTGATCGTCCTGCGGGTTCTTGTCGTGCTCCATGAACTTCCTATTAGCTTGTACGACGCGAACCGTGATCCGTGCCGTCGGTAGATCGAATTCCGCCTCGACGCAAGCGGAGGACGGGATCTGGTCGCGAAAGAGTTGGATGCGCCGCAGCTGCAGCATGAAGTCGGCGAGCTTGCCGACCAGCAGGCGTCGCTCGCCTTCGCGGATCATCCTCTGGAAGACGACCGCGTCGCCCGCCCCCAGCCAGGCCTGCATCTCGAGGTATCCCGGAGGCAGCTCGATCTCGAGCTGGGCCTTCGCAACCTCGTGGACGCGTTCCATCACCTCCTCCAGGCTCTCGCGGGAGGTGAGGACGATCCTCATCCGGGTCTGGCGCAGTCGGCGCAGCGTCTCCTCGCGCATGATCTGGACCAGTTCGAACTTCGTGTCGTTGTCGACGTACATCGGCACGATCTCGAGGAGCCGCATCACCGTCTGGCCGACATGATGGACTTGGCCCGGTTTCCAATTCTGGATCGTCAGCTTGGCGTAGGCGTACGCGCCGTCGCCGTACCGCATTCGGTAGGTCTGAAGGATCCGGTCCACCGTCTCCGCGTCGAGGCTGAAGAAGATCCGCGTCACCCGGTCGACCAGGCTTCCGTAGCGGTGAAAGGCCTTGTGCAGACCGGCAGCGCCCTCGAGCCGCGGCGGACCGTCGTCGTCCCACCGAACTCGGTAGGGACGGCGCATCCGGCGGTAGATGTCCGAGAAGGTGGGCATGGGCGCTCCGCCTCCTATTCAACCACGAAAATCCCGACCCTGCTCGAGCCTGGACGGCCAAGGGTCCACGAAGCTCTAAGGGTTTGCGCCGGGGCCGGTATTCGGTCCCGGCTGGAACGCGGGCGCGTTGGTGTTGGAGTGCCCGGGCGCTCCTTGGGCGCCGAGCTCGCCGCGGCGCTCGCCCGATCCGTACGCCGGCCGATTGTACGTCGGGTCGATTGGGTCCGTCGACGAAGTCCGGGCGCCGGCCGAGTAGGGGGCGTCCACCTTCAGCCCACCGGTCGCCTCGGCGCTTCCGCTCGAGGCGTAGGGGTCGCCCTCATAGCCGGCTCCCGTCTCGTGCGGAGCGGTCGCCGAAGTGAACGACTCGCCGCCTTTGAAACGGCATCCGCCAAGCACCGCGACGGCGAGGACTCCAAGGGCAACGAGGTGGCACGACTTCATGGACGGGCATGATACCAGGCAAGTGCCCCGAGAGGAAGTCCCTCGGGGCATCGTCGCGGACGGTTTCAGTAGGAAACGTCGACCGTCTGTTCCTTTCCGGTCTCGCTGCTCTTATAGAGCGCGTCGAAGATCGCGTTGAGGATCAGGCCGTTCTCTCCGGGAACGGGCGAGGGCGTTCCTTCCTGGATCGCCTTGACGAACGCCTTGACCTCTTCCACGTGGGTCGACTCGACGTTGCCGATGTTCCGCGGCCGCATGTTGAAGAGCTGGCGATCCTGCTCCGTATAGATCTCGATCGCGT
>DASWVS010000323.1:0-3982 GCA_036401135.1 Fimbriimonas sp. | reverse complement strand
AGGAGAGGGGCTCTTCCGGAGCCCTTCCCCCCGCGGGGGAAGGGTTGGGATGAGGGGTCGCGGGCGCGAGGTATCCGCCCCTGCTCCCTCTCCTGCGAGGAGAGGGGCTCTTCCGGAGCCCTTCCCCCCGCGGGGGAAGGGTTGGGATGAGGGGTCGCGGGAGGGCGGATTAGAGCTTTTGCAGCTCCAGTTTTCGGAACTCCACTTCCGAGCCTTCGGCCTGGAGCGCGATCTGGCCTTTGGTGGCGGTGGCGTTGGTGCCGTGGTTGACGACATCGCCGTTCACCCACACTTTGACGGAGTCCTTCTGGCACTCGATGACCATCGTGTTCCACTCGCCGACGGGCTTTTCGGAGCCGTCGGTGAGGTTCGCGATGCGGCGGGCCTTGTTGCCGTCGACGCCCCAGTTCTCCTTCGGGCCGCGGCGCTTCTCCATGTCCGGGACCTGGATGTCCTCGCCGATGCACCAGAAGTCGCCCGCATTCTCGTGCATCATCTGCACCTCGATCGACTGCGGGAACATGCCGTAGAGGCGCCGCGGCGTCGAAGAGTGGACGAGCACGCCACAGTTGCCAGGCTGGGCCGCGAAGCGGTACTCGACCGTCAGACGGTAGTCGGCGTACTCCTTGTCGGTGATGAGGTGGCCGCCCGGCGTCCCGAGGCTGACGAGCGAGCCGTTTCGCACCACGAAAGGCTTCGGCGCGTCCGGGTTCTTGTCGAGTTCGGGGACGTCCATGTGCCAGCCGTCGAGGTCCTTCCCGTTGAAGAGGGACTGGGGTTTGTCGTACCCGGAGAACGAAGCGGCGACCAGCAGAACGAGTGCGGCTTTCATATTTCCAGTCTAGCCCGATCGATGTCGATTCCACCGATCCCGACACGTTTTCGAGCAGACGGGAGGCCAAGTCTCGCGGCACCGGTCGCAGACGAAGAACTCGCCGCCGCACCAACGGCAGGCCTCCTTGCCGCTCGCGGCCAGCCCGCAGCCCGGGCAGATGCCGAAGCGGTTGCTCGGCCGGAGGCGTCGGTCGAGCGCGACCCGGTCGTCGAAGACGAAGCAGTCGCCTTCGAAGGATCCGTCCTGAAACTCGGCGAGATAGCCGAGGATGCCGTCGCGAAGTTGATAGACGTCCTTGTACCCCCGCTCGCGCAGCGCGAGAATCCCCTTTTCGCAGCGGATCCCGCCCGTGCAGTAGAGCAGGATGGGAACGTCGGTGGGAAGGTCGGCGCGGTCGACGTAGGCGGCCCAATCGGAGAAGGAGTCCAGTCCCGGATCGATGGCGCTGCGGAACCGGCCCACCTCCGCCTCGAAGCGATTCCGAACGTCGATCACGATCCTGGGTCTTTCCGACTCCATCCACGCGTGCCACTGGGCGGGGGTGAGGCGGGTCTCGGGGGCGTCGCTCGGAAAAAGGTCGGGGCGCCTCATACCGACGATCTCACCCCGAACGTCGACGGTGATGCGGCGGAAAGGCGGTACGGGGCTGACGGAATCCTTGAAGGAAACCTCTTCCCCGAACTCGGTTCGGATCAACCCTTTGAAGCTGTCGACCGCCTCGAGTCCGCCGGCGACGGTCGCGTTGACGCCTTCGGGGGCGAGGACGACGAGGCCGCGCAGGCCGCCCGCCTCCATCGTGGCGCGTATCGCGGCTCGCAAGGGCTCGAGGCGGCCCTCGCCGATTCTAACGAACCGGTAGAAGCTGGCGACGTGCCACGTCCCGGGCGCAGACATCGGTGTACGTTACCCCGCCGGTTCGGGAGGCGCGAACTGGCGGATCAGTCCTTCGAACTCCGCCTCGAGTCCTTTGTACCGGCGGGCTTCGGGGCTCATCGAAAGAACGGCTTCGCGCAGGGCCGGGTCGTTGGCGAGCTCCCGGTCGCGGACGAAGCCGACCCGGATGAAGAAGAGGGCGGCCCCTGCTTCGGGCAGCCCCCACAGGGTCTGCCGCTCATACCTTGCGACGAACGGCCGCGTGTGGAAGGCACGGCCGTTCCATTCGCGGCCGTCGACACCGGAGGGGGCGACCGGGTGGTGGTCGAGGCGGTCGTCCGTCTCGAGGCCCCAGACGAAGCGAACCCACGGCCCTTTGTGGACCATGGCGTCGACCAAGGCCTTGGCTCCCTGGTTCACCCGGTCGAAGCCGGGGACGATCTGGTGTCCGTCGAAGAAGGAGAGGCCCAGCTTCGTGGAGGGATCCCAGTGGCTTGGGGCACAGACGTTCACGTAGGAGATCCAGTCCCGGTCCCCGTCGACGCTCACGATGCAAAGGTCCTCCTGGACGTTCCGCAGAAGGGCGTCGAGGGTGTCGAGGCCTCCGTCGAGGGGGACCATGTCGCCGGTCAGACGGCAGCACAGCCGCGCACCGCGCCGTTCGAAGAGCGAGGGGTGCTCGCGCGACAGGCGGCCGGCGACGAATCCGGCAGCGGCAGCGGCCACATGCGGCTCGAGTTCCCGCCGGCCGACATACGCGGACCGCCTCCGGCCGGATTCCCGCTTGTTCTCCCGGTAGCGGTCGAAATCCGTGTCGAACTGGAAAACGCACTCATCCAGCCGGCCGTTGCCGAAATCGGTGCCAAACGGACGGAGGGCGGGGGCGACCTGGTACACGCCCTTGCTCCAGGGACGATAGACTGGAGGCCCTGGAAGGCGCGAGGGATTCGGGAAGGCCTCTTCCATCGGCTAGAGGGGCGACGGGGCCAGGTTCAGCCCCGGTGCCTCGGCGCCCGGATCAGGCTCCGAATCCTGCGGGCGGCGCTCTGCGAAGGCGAAATAGAAACAAGCACCCTGCCCGGGAGCGGACTCGGCCCAGATCCTGCCGCCGTGCCGGTCCATGATGCGCTTCACGTTGGCGAGCCCGATGCCCGTTCCGTCGAACTCGGACTGCGACACGAGCCGCTCGAACGGCAGGAAGATCCGGTGGACGTAGCTGGGGTCGAACCCGACACCCTCGTCTTTGACGAAGAAGACCGTTTGTCCCTCGGACTCGGTCGAGCCGACCGTGACCACGCCGCCTTCGGGAGAGAATTTGCAGGCGTTCTCGATGAGGCTGACGAGCATCATCTCGAGCAGCACCGGGTCGGCTTCGACCGACAGGCCGGGTTGGACGACGATCTCGGGAGGGTTCGACCAGGATCGGTTTGTCATCTCGGCAGCGACCGTGCTCGCCAACGCACTCAGGTCGATCCGCTGGACGACGATCTCCTGACGGGACAGCTTCGACAGCTGGAGGAGGTCGTCGATCAGGCGCGCCATCCGCTGGGCTGCGCCCGCCTGTCGGAGGAGCTCGTGCTTGGCCGCGTCGCTCAACTCTTCCCTGTGGTCCTCCACCAGGATGTGGCTCGCGGAGATGATGGCGCGCAACGGAGACCGCAGGTCGTGGGCGATCGTGTAGTTGAAAGCCTCCGCCTCTTCGTAAGCTTTCGTGAGTTCGCGCGTCCGCTCGCGCACCCGCATCTCCAGTTCCGCGTTCAGGGCGTTCAGGGCGGCCTCCGCCTCGCGGCGACGGGCCACTTCGGCTTCGAGCTCCTCGCGCCGGGCGATCTCCAGCTGCGCGTGGCGCTTGTCGCGCCGGCGCTCACGCGCGATGGCGTCGACGATCCGACGGACCAGAACCGACACGATCAGGACGAGACCGATATTGAGGGCGGTCGAGAGCCAAAAGGTGAGGGCGAGGCGTCCCTGACTCAAGCCACGCTGGCGCGTCTGCTTCGCTAGGAGCTGGTTTTGCGCCGTCTGGATGTCGAATCCGATGAACTGGATGCGGTCCATCGCTCGGTCCGCCTCGTCGGTGAGGACGATATTGCGGGCGGTATCCAGCGTTCTTTCGCGGTTCGCCTCGATCGACTTGGTCAGGTCGCTCAGCCGGTCCTCGATCGTTCTTTCGAGACGCACGACGTTTTCGCGCTGGCTCGGGACGACCTGGAGCGACTTCCGGAGGTTCGGCAGCGCCCCGCGAAGCTCATATACCGAGGTGTGGAAAGGTCC
>DASWVS010000322.1:0-2152 GCA_036401135.1 Fimbriimonas sp. | reverse complement strand
CGAAAGGCGGGTTTCCCTCGGGATGTTTGTAGCCGCGATCGGCGGGGATCCACCGGGCGTCGTCGCCAAAGTGCCGATAAAGGTCCTCCGATCGGTGAACCCCCAGCTTCTCGAAGTAGATCGGCAGCGTGTCCGAATGGGGGTTGCCGGTCCAGTAGCCCGGCGCTCCGGAGTTGGTCCGGCCGAGAATGGCGAGGATTTTCGCGCGGGATCCGCTGTCCACAGAACAATGATGGCATTCCTCGGCCGTGCGCAGCCCGCCTGCCGCCCCGACGTCGATAGCATCACAGTCCAATTGCAGTCGCCACTAATAGGTGTTAGTGATATATTGATTGCAGGAGATCGGAATGTCCTTCTTGCTCTTGATCGGCAGGGACCGACGCGATGCCTACGCCGCCCGCGCCCGGGTCGCCCGGGAAAGGAGGATTGTCGCGCCTCGCTCGCTCGTTCCGTGGTGGGTCGGTTTGCTTCTGCTCCTTTTGCTCCAACCGGCATCGGCGTTCGGTCAAGAGGATCCGGACTACGTCCTCGGCCCGGAGGACGTGATCGCCATCACCGTGCTGGATCTGCCTAAGTTCTCCGGCGAGTACACGATTCCCGATTCGGGCGTCATTTCCCTTCCCGTAATCGGGGACCTCAAAGTGGCCGGGATGACGCTCGAGAGGTTGCGCGCGGCCGCGACCGACGGCTACCGCAAGCGCCTCGTCAACCCCGAAGTCGCCGTCGTTCTCAAGGTTCCGCGTCCGAAGAGGATCTATGTCTTCGGCGACGTTCAGAAACCTGGCATCATCGAGTTGAAACAAGGCTGGAGGGTGCAGGAAACACTCTCGGCGGCGGGCGGCTTAGCCACAGGCATCGAGCAGCGCGACGTAAAGGTCATCTTGGAGCGGCCGGGGGGCGAGCGGATCGAGGCGATGTTGGAGGACGCGCTGGGCCGGGCCAAGGGGCGGTTCTCGGTGCGCCCGGGCGATGTTCTCAGGGTCCATTCGGTCGCTTCAACGCCCGTCTATGTGACGGGCAGGGTGAAAACCCCCGGGCTCTATCGACTGAGGGAGCGGGAGGCCGGCGTCCTGGAGGCCATCGCGCAGGCGGGGGGCGTTTTGGAGGACGCGAACATCACGTCCGTGAGGATCATTCACCTGGGGGGCAGCGAGGAGACGGTCGACCTGGCTCCCGCCTTGCTCAGGGGCGAGAGCGTGCCCGCCCATCGACTCGGCGCCGGGGACATGATCCTCGTGGCGGAGTCCCAAGCCCGGTTTGCGATCCTGGGCTACGTGAACAAGCCCGGATACTACAGCATCCCCAGCGGCAAAACCCTGACGCTTTCGCAAGCGCTGGCTTTGGCGGAGGGAAACGAGAAGCGTGGCAGGCTTAGCCGAGTGGGGCTGCTTCGCATCGTCGACGGAAAGGAGGTGCGGCAGGTCTTCGATTTCGGCCGTTACCTTACCAAAGGGGATCCCAAGTCGAATCCCGAGATTCTCGCCGGAGACGTGCTCTTTGTGCCGGAGACCGACAAAGTGGACCTGGGAAGCATCCTGAGCGCCCTCGCGTCCGGTTCTCTGTTCTTCGGTCGCTTGAAGTGAATGGCAGGTTGATGAACCGTGGGTACCCAGGCCGCCTCAGGAGCTAGCAGAGCCGTCGCCGAATCGGATGTGCTCTGGCTCTCGAGCGTTGAGCCTGCTCGATCCGATGCGCGGGAAGGCGATGGTTAGCGTACTCGCGAGACTGAGGCGTCGGCCTGGCCTTCAACTCGTGGGCAGCACCGCGCTCTCACAGATCCTGTTGCTGATGCTCGTCCCGGTGCTGTCCCGGCTGTACCTTCCCGAAGACTTCGGAGTCTTTTCCATCTTTTCGGCGGTCGTCGTATGGAGCACGCACCTCTCGACCCTCAAATACGAAACGGCGATCTTTGCGGCACCCAATTCCCGCCGTGCCGCAGGCGCGATGAAGCTGGCGTCGATGGTCGCCTTCGGCTTCGCCGGCTTGGTCGCTTTGTTGGTGGTCCTCGTCATCGCCTTCAGCCCTTCCCTCGACGCCAAGCATGTGCCGCTGTTGTGGCTGCTTCCCCTATCGATCCTGGTCTTTAGCCTCCACAGCATCTATGTCTCCATGTGCTCCCGGTCTGCGGCATTCACCGAGCTCTCGAAGATCA
>DASWVS010000321.1:0-2171 GCA_036401135.1 Fimbriimonas sp. | reverse complement strand
AAGGTCGGCGGCGGGTCGATCGATACCGGGCTCTCCCCGATCCCGATCAGCGACGAGGGAATCGACGCGGTGCTTCCCGTCGGGATCGGCGTATCCTTCTCGACCCGCAGGGTCAGCCGGGCGAGCCTCGGGTTCACCAGCCGGAGGTCGGTGACCTCGCCCTTCTTGACGCCGGCGAGCAGCACCGGGGTGCCGGGGCGAACGCCGGTCACATCCGTGAACTCGGCGTAGTAGGTGTCGGTGGCGCCGCCGACGAGGCTTTTTCCCAGCATCGCGAACGCCAGGTAAAGCAGGACGACGAAGACAACGACTAAAGCTCCGACCTTGGCGGCGCTCTGCATCCCCGGTAGTTTAACAGCAAACGCGGGTCATAGGACGCCCAAGGACCCCCGATCGCCCAACCCTTGCTTCGGCCGGCCCGTTCCGACTCGGAACATGCTCCGCTGCTCGTTGGTGACCACGACCGCGTCGTTGCCGTCCCAGCAGACCGCTTCGCACTGGCCCGCCCCGATCAGCAGGATCTGCCGCCCGTTCCCCCGCGAGAGGAACCGATCTTCCGGCGCGTCGGTATCGAAAACCCAGACGCTGGCCAGGGGGAAATGGGTGAGGACGGCGAGCTTCGACCCGTCGGGCGAGACGTCGGCCCCGGTCACCCATCCCCCCAAGCCGTCCCTCTGGTCGAGCCGCTTCAACACGTTCGGCTGGTCCGTGTGCCGGGTATCGAGCCGGTAGAGGGCGGTCGATCCCAGCGGCAGGCCGGCGCTGTTGCGGTGCTTCGTCACGAAGTACAGCTTCCCCCGAAGCCAGAAGATCGCCTCGCAGTCGAACGGCTTGAAGCCGCTGGGCGGAAACTCCCGCTGGTCGGGGTAGCTCACCGGGAGCCAGGCGAGCGGCCGGGTCGCGACCGTCTCCCGCGGGTTCGGCTCCCGCACGATGTAGACGCCGAGGTCCTTGCGGGCGTTGCCGTTGTTGCCGACGTCGCCCAGGTAAAGGCTCTCGCCGTCATAGGCGATATCCTCCCAGTCGATGTTGGCCGCCACCTGGACCTGGAGCCCGGCGAAGTTCGCGGCGTTGGCCGGGTTGATCCACGACGGGACGACCACCTTCCCGGACCGGTCGACGGCAAAGATCCGCGCCGAGTCGCCGCTGTCGTTGTGGACCCAGAAGACCCCCGGATAACGCCGGCTGGCGACGATCCCGCTCATCTCGTCGATCGGCTTGTGCTCGACCCGTGCGAACGGCGTCAGCGCGACCGGGGTTTGAGTGACGACCAGAGCCAACAGCGAAAGACCCACCATCGCCCCATTATGCTCCCGCGGCGTTCCGCATGGAGGCGCGGCGTGTCCGAGGGAGCCTCGGCAGCTGTCGGTGCTTGCGACCAAACGCCTGATGAGGCGAGGCTGCCGAGGCAACGGTGGCTGGGACTTTGCCGTCCCGAGCCGGAGGATGTTCCTCTAAGACTTTCTGATCCTTGTCGACGAGCCCGATTCTCAGGTCTCGTTTCCGAAGAGCCTCCCTCCGCCTTTCGACTTTCGCCAGGCGTCGCGCTGGCGGTGGATGTCCACCACGCCGATCTCCGCGCGCGGCAACCGGTCCTCGGCCGGCGGCAGCGGCTCGAAAGGCTTGCTCGGGAGCGTCTGGTACCAGTACGCGACGCTCGCCAGGTCCAGCGTGAGGCAGTTCGAGTGCCCATGCTCGATGCTCGCGCGCAGCGACTGGGTGAAGCGGATGGGGTCCTCCAGGTGGAAGCGGTAGCAATGGGTCCGACCCAGCCAACCGAAACGGGCGCTGTCGTTGTTCCTCCCCGGCGCGTAGGCGATGCCGAAGTAAGGGTGCAGGAAGTGCTGGTCCGGGCACCAGCTCATATTGAAGTAGTCCTCGGTCCCGGTTCCGTGCGCGCTTCCCGGCCACGGCTCCCCGTCGACGAGAAACATGTCGTCCCCTTCGCCGTACCACATCGGCGACGGGCTGTTCACGTAGTAGTTGACGCCCACGAAGTGGCCCTTCCCTTCCGGCTGGCAGAATACGTAGTTGTGCTCGTCGGTCGGGTTCTTCGCGAACGGGCCGAACGTCGCCCACTCGTTCTCGGTGTCCGCGTTGTCCCCCTCCGGCTGCGTCACTTCCTGCCGGTACTGCGCGTGGAAGCGCCCCATGTCCTCGGGGATCGATGC
>DASWVS010000320.1:0-4422 GCA_036401135.1 Fimbriimonas sp. | reverse complement strand
GGCTGCGTCGCGCCCTCCATCGGGACCATCCGCTGGGCACGGACCTTCTCCGGCGCGCGGACGATCTCCAGGATCTCGGAGGGGAAGGGGACGGCGGGCGTCGTGAGCCGGTCGTAAGACCACCAACCAGCTGCGATGGAGGAGATCAGGGCAAGGACCAGCAAGTAGCCGCGCCAGGTCATCGTTCGAACAGTATGGCGTTTCCGCCGAAACCTATCCAAGTCCCCTGCGTCGGAATTGCGACGCACCCGGTCATAATGCTGAACAGAGAATGTTGAAAGTCGCCCTCTTGGCCTTCCTCGTCGCCGCCTCCCAGGATACGGCCGTTTTCAAAGACGACCAGCTTCGTCTGGCCTTCACCCACCCTGGCACCTGGACGGTCTCGAAGCGGCAAAAGGATATGACGACCTACAGCCTCCCGATCGAGAACACGACCGACCGGGCGACGCTCGAGATCGCTCGCGCCTCGTTCCGAAGCGAGCCGGAGGTCTGGCAGAAGGTCCAGGAGCATGCGAACAAGCAGCTTCAGCGAGAAGTGGTTCGGCAGTGGCAGCAGGAGATCCTCGGCGTGCCGATGCTCCTGACGCTCATCCGGTACAGCGAGAAGGGAGTCAGCATGAACACGTTGACCGGGCTCCTCTATACGAGGACGCCGCTCAAGATGCTGTTCCGGCTCACCGGGCCGGAGTCCGACTTCGAGAAGGTGGAGTTCGAGTTCCAGAACACCATCCAGACGCTGCGCTCTTTCGAGGAAGGCGGATTGGAGCCTGAGGATCCCAGCAAGCCGGCTGTCACCGCTCCCAAGGTGGTCGAGAAGATCGACATTCGCCCGCCGAAGAAGGTGACGTTCGAATCGACCGCGTCCAAGCCTCAGGTGATCGTCGGGCCCGTGGTGGTCGACCTGACCGTATCGACCCGCAAGATGCAGGCTCGGCTGCCGAAGGGCTGGACGTTCGAGGAAGTCAAGGAGAACGGTTTCCTCGCCCGGCATCCCGACCTCGCCGCACCGGTGGCGGTCGATGTCTACTCGGTTCTCGATTCCGATCCCCCGAAGAACGCCCTGTTCAAGAAGAGCAGCGCGTCGCTGGGCGATTTCAAAGTCGTCGCGAAGCGGCAGGACGTCATCGACAAGCCGACGAACGGCCAGATGACCGCCAACGCGGTGTGGAGGACGGGCGAAACGGCAGCGGGCAAGGCGTTCACGTTCGACGGGGTCGTTGCAAACGACGAGCACTACGCGCTCCTGTCGTACCGGTCGGCGAACGAATCGGAGCGAAACCTGCTCGAAGAGCTGCTCTCGATCCTGAGCGTGGCGCCGGCGCCGTGATCGTCGCCTTCAGCACCTCGAGCGCCCACGCCAGCGTCGCCTTGATCGAGGCGGAGGGGGCCGTGCTCGCCGCCGCGTCGATGCCGGCCCAGCGCCGTGCCAGCGGCGCCTGCATGGAGATGCTCGAAGAGCTGCTGAAAGCGACAGGCCGCAAGCTCGACCAGGCGAGCCTGTTCGCAGCCGACCTGGGTCCGGGCAGTTTCACCGGCGCCCGGGTGGGCGTCACCCTGGCGAAAACGTTTGCCTACCTTCGCGAGACGTTGACTCTCGGTGCTTCCGCCTTCGACCTCATCGACCCTGTCCGCACCGTCGCCCTGCCCAGCCGCAAAGGGGAGTTCTTCATCCGGACGCCGGGCGAGCCGGTCGCGCGCTCGGCCGAGGTGCCGGACGGTGCCGTCGGCTATGGGTTCGGTGGGGACGAAACGTACCCGCTGGCTGCGCGCTTCGTCGTACTAGAAAGAGCGCTTCCTCGGCTGACCCCGCATCAGTTGACCCCTTTCTACATCTCGGACCCGAGCATCTCGCAACCGAAGCGTCCCTACGGAGAAGGGGTTGTCTAGCTCGCTCGCGATTCGAAACCACGTCTCCCTGCGTCCGTATACGACGCTTCGAACCGGCGGCCCCGCGGAGAAGTTCGCGGTCGTGCGGGACGTGGACGAATTGTCGACGGCGGCCACGCTGGCTCAAACCGCCAACCTGGCCACCACGGTTTTGGGGTGGGGCAGCAACGTGCTGCCGTCCGATGAGGGCGTTCCTGGTCTCGTGATCCTGAACCGTGCCCGGCGGCTCCAGGTATCCAGCAACGGGGAGGTCGTCGCCGACACGGGCTGCGGCTTCCAGGAGCTCTTCCTCAAGACGGCCCAGCAGGGGCTGAGCGGGCTGGAGTTCGCGGTCGGGATTCCCGGCACCTTGGGTGGAGCCCTCGTGAGCAACGCCGGCGCCTACCGAAGCTGTGTGAGCGAGTATCTCCAGGGAATCGAGATCGTGACCGACGGCCAGCGTCAATGGGTCGATCCTTCGTGGATGGAGTTCGACTACCGGAACTCTAAGCTTCGAAGGCCGCAGGCTCCCCCAACCGTGATGCTTCGCGTCTCGATGAAGTTTCCGCAGGGGGACCGGCGGGCGATCTACGAAGCTGCCCGAGACTATCAGCGTCAAAGGATCGGTAAGCAGCCGCCGCCCGCGAGCGCCGGGAGCTTCTTCAAGAACGTGAACGACCACAAGCTCGCGGCGTCGATCGAGAGCCTGACGCCGGGCATGCGCGCGAACGGGGTCGTGCCGGCGGGCTTCCTCATCGAGGCGTGCGGCCTCAAGGGCTTTCGGATGGACGGCGCCATGCTTGGCGCCAGGCACGCCAATTTCATCCTGAACGTAGGCGGCGCCACCGCGACCGGAATCCGGCGCCTTGCCGAACTTACCAAACGTAAGGTGATGGACCGGTTCGGGGTTCAGCTCGAGGAGGAAGTGCTCTACCTCGGCGACTGGTCGGCCTTTGCCCCCTGACGGTGGCGGTGTTCGGCTTCGAATCCGAGGAGAAGGTCCTCGAATTCGCCAATCGTCGAACAACGCGTGAGTCGGTCGCGCAGGCTCGAGGCCCCCATCTCGCCCTTGATGTAGAGCGGCACCTGTCCCCTGAGCGCCCGGCAGGCACGGAGTTCTGCGCCCGCGAAGTCTGCGCTATCCCTCGCCTCTTCGAAGCTGTCGGTTCCGCATTCGTAGGCGACCATCAGACGCAGATGCTCGAGCGCAGTCTCGACCCTCTGGGCGAGCGTTGGCGGAGGGCCGGGCGTAAGGTTCTCCATCCCCAGACGGATGTCCCGCAGGAGCCAGGGGTTCGAGATGGCGGCGCGGCCCACCATCACGCCGTCGCAGCCGGTTTCGCGAAGCATCCGCGTCGCGTGCTCAGGCTGCTTCACGTCCCCGTTTCCGATCAGCGGCACCGAAACCGCTTTGCGCAGTTGTTCGATCAGCTTCCAGTCGGCTTCGCCCTCGAACCCCTGGCGGGCGAAGCGCGCGTGCAGCGTGATCATCCTGGCGCCTGCGTCCTGGAAACGCCGGCAGAGGTCGGGGGCGGCGAAGAGCGAGTAGTCCCAGCCTGCCCGAACCTTGACCGAAACCGGCACCCTCACTGCGGCCGCCACCTCCCTGACGATCTTTTCAGCCGTGTCGGGGTCTTTGAGAAGCGCCGCCCCCGACCCCGTCTTGCAGACCTTCGGGACCCAGCAGCCCATGTTGATGTCGATGATGTCGGCACCGAGCTCCTGCGCGACGAGGGCGGTTTCCACCATCACTTCCGGCACCCCGCCGAAAATCTGGATCGCCAGCGGGCGCTCCTCAGGATGGACCCGCATCTTCTTCAGGGTCTTGGCGGCGTTATAACGGACGGCCATCGCGCTGACGAACTCGGTGAACATCAGCCCCGGCCGGGCAACCCGCTTGGCGATCCTGCGGAAGGGAAGGTTGGTGACGTCTTCCATCGGGGCGAGCAGAAGCCGGTTCTCGACTCGCACGCCGCCGACTTCGAAAGCCCCGCGGGGGAAACTCATGGCTGTGGATTGTGACATCGCGAAGCCGGGAAGCGCTCCGGCGTTGACAGTCGCCCGCCCTTGGCGCCTAAACTGCCTTTGAATCCCCTCGGAGGTTGTTGAAGATGGCGAAAAAGAAGGTCAATGTAGGTCTCGTCGGGTACCAGTTCATGGGAAAAGCCCATTCGAACGCCTATCGCCAGGTCAATCGGTTCTTCGACCTGCCCGTCGAGGCGAACATGCACACCCTGTGCGGGCGGAACGAGCCGAACGTGCGCAAAGCCGCCGAGACCTTCGGCTGGCAGAACGTCGAAACGGACTGGCGCAAGCTTCTTCAGAACCCCGAGATCGATATCGTCGACATCGCCACTCCCGGCAACATGCACGCCGAGATCGCCATCGCCGCCGCGCAGGCAGGGAAGGCGGTCTTCTGCGAGAAGCCGCTGGGCAATACGCTGGACGAGGCGGAACGGATGCTGGCGGCGGTTGAGAAGGCGGGGGTTCCGAACGCGATCTTCCACAACTATCGGAAGGCGCCGGCCGTCGCCCTGGCGAAGCGGATGATCGACG
>DASWVS010000319.1:0-3572 GCA_036401135.1 Fimbriimonas sp. | reverse complement strand
CGCTCTGGGTCCACATGGCGGCCGACCGGATGATCAGTGGCCGCGACCTGAAGACCAGCGAGCAACAGAGCCTTCTCAAGGTCGTCCGGGCCGCCGCCCGCTCGGATCCCGAAAACGGTTTCTGGCCCCAAATGGAGGCGGTCTTCCTCCACCGGGTCGAAAAGCCGGCGCCGGCGCTCGCCGCTTGGCGAAGGGCTTCCCGATGCAGCACCCTGAACGACTACCAGAGCGAGCTTCTCGCCGCCGCCCGCGGACGGATCATGTCCTTGACCGGGTCGCGCCAGGCCTGGCAGCTCGCGTACGTCTATCACGCGCGCTCGGATTCCGCCGGGATCTTGGTCGAGCGCTACGCCCGGCAGCTGCTCGGGAAGCTGGATCTCGAAGGGTCGGAAGCCCTGGACCTTCGGTACGTGACGCTCAAGAACGGGAGCCTGCTTCGCGACCTGTCCCGATCGATGGCCGTAGGCGTCCGCGGAGCGGACATCGTCGAGTTGGCCTCTTACCCTCGAAACCTGAGCTCGATCCGGAGCCCGAAGAAGCTTCTCCTCGCTCAGATTTCGATGTACAACAGCCTGGTGGACCAAAACCGTCCCATCCAGGCGGCGAGTGCCCTTCAGTCCTTTCAACAGAACGACGCCTGGTGGTGGATGGCGCAGCGGCAGGACTATAAACGCGAGTCGGTGGTTTACAGCCTTCAATCGCTCTTAACTTCGGCGTTGCCCAGCTCTCTGCTCTTCTGCGGCATCATCGGGACCGCCGTCTGGGGCCTCGGGGCGATCCTCAAGCTTTACGAGGGACGCCCTTACCCGCCCTTCGCGGTTGCGCTGGCGGCTTCGCTGCTGGGCTTTCTCACCTACTTCCTGTCGCGGAACGTGCTCGCGTCCGTCGCCATCGGCCTTTGTGTCGCTTTCATCGCGTTCGGCTTTGACAAGGGCCGAACCCACCGCACCGAATACGTGGGGCCGCTGTTCACCTTCATCACCTCGCTTCTCGGGCTCTTCTTTATCGTCACGTTCGTGCTCTATGTGGCGGGCTTTGCGCTGCCAACGCTCGCGATCGTGCCTCAACTCGGCATTTCCGGCGAGTTCTTCGGCAACCAGTCGATGTTCATCGGACTGTCGGCCATCGTCTTCGGCCTGCTTCTGCTGGTTGCGCCCGCCTGGTCGCTGGTGCAGAGACGAAGCACGCAAGCGATGCTGTCTCTCGCGCTCCGACGGTTCGGGGCTTTCGTCAGCATCGGCTCCTTCCTGCTCGCGACGGCCGCCGCGCCGGTCTGCATCTACCAGGATCGTGCGCTCGAAAGGATCTTCGAACAGCTGGTCGGAAACGAACCCGTCTATCATTTACTTCGATGACCGAAGAGACGCGAGCCGTGATCCTGCGAGCCGCAGAGGACCGCCAGCGCCTCATCTCGGACCTGGCGCGAAACCCGAGCGGGCTGAGCTGGTGCGAAAGGCACACCGATCTGGCCGACCACGTGGTACGTCTGCTCTGCGAAGACCTGCAGTCGATCAGTTCCGAGCCTTTGCCGATCACGGTGATCGCGACCGGCGGCTATGGAAGGCGCGAGCTGTCGCCCTACTCGGACATCGACATCACGATCGTTCCCCGGGACGAAACGTCGCCGGACCTCGACGTGGCCATCCGGCGCCTGTTCCAGGACCTCCACTGGGCCTTCGGCACCGCTCTCCGCATGAGCGTCGGCTATGCCTACCGATTGATCTCGGATGCGCCCGGACTCGACGCCAAGACGCGCACCGGCCTCATGGACATGCGGCACCTGTGGGGCGTTTACGATTTGTATCGCGAACTCGACCAGGCCCTTCGCGAGAGCTTCGCCGCCGGCGAGTTCATCCGCTCGAAAATCCACGAGCGCCAGACGGCGATGGCGCGCTACAACGACACGCCCCTCGTTGCCGAGCCCCAGCTCAAGGAGGGTGCCGGCGGCCTCCGTTGTTTCCACTGCGCGAATTGGCTTCGAGAGTCGATCGGCGAGCGCGCCGCCAGGCCATCGAACGAATACGAGCGGATCATACGCTATCGGAACCTGCTCCACTGGAAGGTCGGAAAATATCAGGATCTCCTGACGCGGAGCCGTCAGGCGGACCTGGCCGACCAACTCGGGATGGACGTCTACGCGATGATGTCCGAGATCGCCCGCGCCGGGACGTCCCTCCACGCCGAGTACCAGCGGGCGAAGGAAAGGCTGTGCGAGACGAGGTTCGTTCTCGCCCCGGGGGTGCTTTCGGTCATGGGCGAGGCCCGCGTGCTGGGAGAAGCCGATGCGGGGGATGCAGCGGTCGGCATCGCCGTCGCGACCCAGCTTGGCCTCAAAGTCTCGGACATCCCGGTCGCGCCCTGTACGACCGTCCATGGCCCCGCTGCCGTCTACGCCGTGGCCACGGGCGAAGAAACGCTCCGGAACCTGGATCGTTGCGGGCTGCTCGCTTTCCTGCTCCCCGAACTCGACGAATGTCGCACCTTGATGCCTCGCGATACCGTCCATGCTTTCACCGTCTTCGAGCACTCGATGCGGGTTGTGCGGTTCCTCGACAGCTTGCCGGCCGACTCCTTCCTGGGGGAGATCGCCAGTTCGCTGAACGACCGCGAGGCTCTCTATCTGGCCGCCCTTCTCCACGACGTGGGCAAGAGGCAGGACGAATCCACCCACAGCGCGACCGGCGCCTCGGTCGCCCTCGACATATGCCGCAAATGGGGGCTCAACGAAGCGATCACGGCCGACGTCGCTTGGCTCATCGAGCACCACCTGGAGATGGCGCGGTTCATCCGTTTGAGGGATACCCAGGATCCGGCGACCGCGCTCGAGTTTGCCCAACTAGTTGGGGACGTCGATCGGCTGGGAATGCTTGCGCTCCTGACCTGGGCGGACGTCAACGCGGTCGCTCCCGGATCGTGGACGCCCGCTCAGGAGACGTTCCTGCGAGATCTCTACAACCGCACCCACGCCGCGATCCAGGGTGATGCCCAAGGGACTCCCGACCTGGCGCAAACGAGACAGCGGCTGCTCAGGCAGCTTAAAGGCGAAGAGTCGGAAGAAGAGGTCCAGGGTTTCGTCGAGAGCCTGCCCGCCCACTACATGACGAGCACCCCCGTCGAACTGGTCCGGCTGCACATGAGGATGGTTAAGAAGGCGGTCGCGGGCCAGCCGACGGTGGAACTGTTCCATCGCGCCGACATCGGTGCTTCCGACGTGACCGTGTGCACCCTGGACGCTCCTGGGCTTCTGAGCAAGCTGCTCGGTGTTTTCTACGCCTACGATCTCAGCGTGATGGGGATCCGTGCCAGCACGACGACCACCGAGCCTCCCGTCGCCCTCGACATCTTCACGCTCAGCTTCAACGGCCGCCCCGTGCCTTCCGGAACCTACAACCAGGTGGCGAGAAGGATCGAACAGGTGCTCGTTGGCCAGATCGATTCCGCCGAGATCCTTCGCGAGAAAGGCAAGGATCCCGATCGTCCCCAACAGATCTTCCAGTTCGTGTTCCACGAAGGGTCCCCAGGCCTGCTCGAGATCCGCGCGCCTCGCGGAAGAGGGATGCCCTACCGGTTCT
>DASWVS010000318.1:0-7362 GCA_036401135.1 Fimbriimonas sp. | reverse complement strand
GAGGCCTTCGGCCTGCGAACGGCGCTACCGCTGGCTGTCTCGCTGCTCCATCCTCTCGATCGCGGCCTGCTTGGCCGCCTCCCGGTCCTTTTCCATGAGGTAGGGCGAAAGGATCCGGCTGAAGAGGATTGCCGAGAGGGGGCCGATGATCGAGAGGGCGAAGAAGAGGGCGATCACCCAGATCACGACCTTCTTTCCGCGGAACGTCGGCTCGTTCACGTACTTGCCGTTTCGGATCACGGGGCTATTGTGGCGCTTCTCTCCCGGCGATTGCCAAGCCGCACGCCGTTCGGCCGCCGACCGTGCGCGAATTGCGGTCTTGGCGATAGTCGTCAACTCTGCGAAGGGGGCGGCTTGCACAATTGGGCAAAGTGGCACTCACGAATTTGGAAGTTGCGCAGGCGGCCAAGCTGCGCGATATCCGCGAAGTAGCGGACAAAGCTGGCCTCGCTCCGGAAGACTACGAACCGCTCGGCAAGTACAAGGCGAAGCTGACCGACGAAGGCATCGCCCGGCTGAGGGCGAACAAGGGCCAGGGCAAGCTGGTGCTCGTCACCGCCATCACCCCGACCCAGCACGGCGAAGGGAAGACCACCGTCACCGTCGGCCTCACCCAGGGGCTGAACCGGATCGGCCGCAACGCCGTGTCCGCGACCCGCGAGCCTGCCCTTGGACCGATATTCGGAACCAAAGGCGGAGCGTGTGGAGGCGGCTACAGCCAGGTCGTGCCGATGGAGGACATCAACCTCTTCTTCACCGGCGACTTCCCGGCGATCACGGCGGCCCACAACCTGCTCTCCGCGATCCTCGACGCCCACATCTACCACGGGAACGCCCTCGGCGTCGACCTGCGCCAGCCCACCTGGCCGCGCACCGTCGACATGGGCGACCGGGCGCTGCGCGAGATCATCGTCGGCCTCGGCGGCACCGCGAACGGCTATCCCCGCCAGGACGGCTTCGTCATCACCCCCGCCAGCGAGATCATGGCGATCCTGTGCCTCTCCCGCGACCTGAAGGAGCTTCGCCAGAGGCTCGGTAGCATCGTCGCCGCCTATACGGCCAAGAAGGAGCCGATCACCGCCGACCAGCTGAAGGCGACAGGCGGCATGATGGCGCTGCTCAAGGACGCGATCCGTCCGAACCTGGTCCAGACGATCGAGGGCGGCCTCGCTCTCGTCCACGGCGGCCCCTTCGGCAACATCGCCCACGGCTGCTCGACGATCACCGCCACCGAGTGCTCGCTCGGGCTGAGCGAGTTCACGATCACCGAAGCCGGCTTTGCCAGCGACCTCGGCGCCGAGAAGTTCCTGAACATCAAGTGCCGCCGGCTGGGGCGCGGCCCCGACGCCATCGTCCTCGTCGCCACGATCCGCGCCCTCGAGCACCATGGCGGCGGCTGCCTCGAGCAGGGGTTCCAGAACCTTCTGCGCCACGCGAAGCACCTCCGCCAGTACGGCCCGCCCCTCATCGTCGCGATCAACCGCTTCGCCGACGATACGGACGAACAGCATTGCGAACTGGAAGAGATGTGCGCCGAGCACGGCCTCGTCGCAGTCTCTTGCGATCCGTTCAGCAAGGGCGGCGCGGGTTGCGAGGAACTGGCCGAAAGGGTCGCCGCGCTTGCGCACACCCCATCGACGTTCACGCACCTCTACGACGAGAGCGACACCTTCGAAGACAAGATGCAGGCGATCGTGACCAAGGTCTATGGCGGCGACGGCTTCACGATGTCGGATACGGCGCGCAAGCGGCTGGAGTGGCTGCGCAAGCACAACCTCGAAGCGATGCCGGTCTGCGTCGCCAAGACCCAGATGAGCCTGAGCGACGACGCGACCAAGCCCGGCGCCCCTACCGGCTTCACCGTGCACGTACGAGAGATCCGTCCGTCGGTCGGCGCAGGATTCCTGGTCGCCGTGGCGGGAGATATCCTGCTGATCCCGGGACTGGGCAAATCCCCGGCGGCGTTCAACATCGACGTCGACGAAGAAGGCAAGATCACCGGGATGTTCTAACAGATTTTCCGGGCCCTCTCCTAACGGGAGAAAGTCTCGAAGCCCTCCTAATTCAGAGCTTGGTACGTCCCAAAAAACATGTGTCCAATAGTAAAACTGTCTTAAAATAATGCGTATGAATCGGCGCACAGCGTTGTTTGGCGTACTGCTGCTCGCAATCGCTCTAGGGTTGTCTCCGTTCGCATTACGCCTCTTGAATGGGAGAAACCAACAGAACCAGATACTGATAGCGCAGGCTCGCCGGAACGGGTTTGACCCAGGCCGTTATCTAGAAGTACGCGGATATATGGAGCAGCATGAAAAGGGCGTTGCCCTAAGCGACACGCAGTGGAACAACGTGCAGACTTACATGCTGAACGACCGCAATCCGACGTTCCGACAACTATGCACGGCCTTTGGTCGGTATGAGGCACACAGAGGGCGAAAGGAAGCGACCGACACGCTCCGGCGGTGCCTGGAAGATCCGGATGGATATGTGGTCGCGAGCACACTCGCCCACTTGGTGAAGTGGCTTAAAGTGCCAGACGGCGCACAACTGTTGGCGCGGTTCGAACAAGACCCGAGAGCGCCGGTCCGCGACGTGGTCGAAAACCTCAGGACCAACCCTCCCGAGTCGGAGTCTTTCCAGATGCAGGGAACCTTATGATCGGGCCAGGCGAGGGTCGCCGAGCATTTACGCTTATCGAGATTCTGGTTGTTTCTGCGATCCTCGTCATGCTCGCCGGACTATTGACTCCGGTCTTCCTCAGAGCGAAGGCAGCGGCGGGCGATTCCACCTGTGTCAGTAATCTTGCTTCCATCGGCAAGGCCATTGCCCTCTACGCGGCCGCGAATGACGACTTCGCCCCGATCGGAAGCGCCGGCGAAGGCAATTCGATCAGCGTGAAGCCGCTTTTGGCTCCTTATGGGCTCGATGTGAAGAACTGGCGTTGCCCAAGAGACCGATGGTTCATGGATGTCGTGGAGGGCCATATGGTCACCGACATGACTCCAAATTACGATCGATTCGGCAGCAGTTACGTCTACGATGGCCGATCGGCGAGATTGGGCCGCTCGATGACCTTCGGCATGAAGCCTGCGGAAACGCTCTTGGCCTCCGATAGGTTCGCCTACCACAGCGACGTCTCCGAACCGGACGGCCTGTTCAACGTCCTTTACCGCGATCTGCACGTCAAGGCGACCCGATGGTCGAAACGAGACGACATTCGATGGCCCGACGATCGTTGACCGCTTAGGATCGCACTTCCCGGTAGGCGTACGCCTGCGGCTCCGAGATGTGGTCGATCGGCCCCTCGGTGAAGTCGATGTGCCAGTTCAGGTCGGGATGCTCGAACACGCCCTCCGTCCCCTTGGGGAACTTGAGCGCGCTCGTCGGCCACCACGACACGCTGTGGATCATCGCCATCATCGGCCGCGGCTGCTCCGTCCGGTTCGGCATCCCGGCGTGCCACATGCGGATGTCGCGCACGAGGAAGCTGCCTGCCCGGACCTTCGGCTGCAGCGGCGGCTGGACCGCCCGCTGCCGCTCGAGCACCTCGGCCGGGATCGTGATCTCGCCGTCCTGGAAGGCGACCGTGGTGTCGGTGTGAGTCCCCGGCCACACCTCGGTGCTCCCGTTCCGCTCGTCCATATCCACCAGCGGAACGTTCACCACCAGCCCGTAGGCGGGGTGGGCTACGATGAGGTCCGGCCAAAGCTGCCCGATGTCGGCGTGGACCGGCTGCCTTTGATCGCTCGGAAGCGCGGTGTTGCCGCTATAGAAGCCGTTCTTGAGCCCTCGCCCAAGGATGGCCTGGGTCACCGAGATCACCACGTCGTTGACCAGCACGTCGCGAAAGAGGAACGGCGCTTCCGGCGGCGGGTTCTGCTGCAGGTTCCCCGGGTTCCAGTTGAACGGCCGGTCCTTGCGCTGAAGCAGCTTTTGGCTGTCCTCCACCATCCGCTCCCGCAGCACCTCGATATGCCCTAGGTCGATCAGGTCCGCAAGCACGACCAGCCCGTCGCGGCGGATCGCCTCGACCGCCTCCTGGTGGCGCCCGGGAGCAAGGCGTCCTTGCCTTTTCTCGTCTTCGGTCACGGAGATCTCAACCATGCGCGAGAGGATAACACGAAAAAAGGCGCCCGGAAGATCCGGGCGCCAAGGCGCTCATCGAATTTCTATCGTCTCGGTGTTTCGTCGGCTTTGAAAGGCTTTCCCGACATCGCGGCAAATTTGGTAGCCTGCGTCTGGCTCAGGAGCTTGCGGTACTCCCCTCCGAGGACCTTGGAGTTCTGCTCCGTGGACGCGCGGGCCTGGGCGCGGTCGAGCGAGCCGGCCTGCACCTTGTCCCAGACGCTCTGCATCGCCTCGCGGTATTTCTCCTGCAGGCTGGCGACCTGGCTCTTCTGGGCGCTTGTGAAGCCGAGCTCCGTCTGAACCTCGGGGCTGGCGAGGGCGAGATCGCCCTGAAGCTGGATCTGGATCTCCTTGAGTCGCTTCGTTTGATCGGCCGTCAGGATCGCCTGGATCTGCTTCGCCTGTTCGGCGCGCCGGGCTTCCATCTGGGCTCGGTCGGGGCGTTCGCGCCGCTGCCCCTCGCCTCGCTGTCGGCGCCCCTCGCCGCGCCCGCCACCCATCGACTGTCGGAGGGCGTCGAGCTTGTCCTTCTGTTCGTTCGTGAGCTGAAGGTCGGCCTGGACGTCCGATCGGAACAGCAGGCGCGGGCCGCCCATCTGGGCGCCGCCGCGAGCGCCCGTCTGCCAGCGCCTTCCTCCGCCTTGGGCGGGATCCTGGGCGAAGACGACGGAGGCGGACATCAGGGTTAATGCGATTGAGATCGCACAAAGCTTTTTGATCATGGTCGTTGGGGGTGCAGGTTCGAGGCCTGCTGGTAGTCTGCTAGGCTTGAACGCCCTGCGAAGCCGAATGTTCAGTAGAGGGTGTCCGGGGCGAAGTGGTAGATAAGCCGATCCTCGGCGTGGAATCGCACGAAGGGATTTGCATTCGCAAGCAAAGCGAATATACTGGTGCGTTATCAACTAGACCGTTAAAATGGAGCTGATGTCCGTTGCCCGATCCCTCGCCGCCACGACGGCCGCCGTCCTGATCGCCCAGGCGCAGGCTGCGCCGGACGTGTTGGGCCTTGTCGGATCCCTGAACGCGTTCGCGCCGAACGTGGCGAACGGCACGATCTACGACTGCAGCGTCGACGGCGCGAATCTCGCCGGGAGGAATCGCAAGGAAGGCCGCTGGATCACCGTCGCGGAGCAGCGCTGGTCCGCCGCCGCCCTTCTGACGGCGGTGGCCAAGGGCAACAAGGCCGGCATCGACACGAACCTGAGAGGGATCGAGTGGACGCTGGACCAGATGCAGCCCGACGGAAGCTTCGTTCTGATCGACACCGATACGATGGAGCCGTCCAAGGGCAAGGCGAAGATCGCCTCCGCGGGAAAGATGTTCCTGGCGCATGCCCTGCCGGCCCTGATGGCGTTGCGGGCGAAGTATCCGGGATATGCGACCCGGGTCAATGCCCTGAAGCCGCAGCTTGCGCTCGCGGCGGGCTACGTCTACCAATACCGGGACCGGATCTTCAACGGGGGCTCCACGGGCATCAACCGGCAGATCCGACTGGCGGCGGTCCTGATCGAGTCCGGGCTCTTTCTGCGCAACCCGATCCATCTCGAAGACGGGCGCGCGATCCTGAGGCTCGCCCTGGCCTCCCAGTGGGACAACGGCGTGTTTCCGGAGGAGGGCGGCTACGACACCAGCTACCAGCTCGTCTCGCTGATGGAGTTGGCCAAGATCCAGTTCCTCGACCCTACGCCCGAAGGAACCTACGCGCTGCGAAGGGGCTGCGCCTGGTCGCTCCATCGGTTTCTGGAGGACGGCCGGATCGATGCGACCGGAAACACGCGAACGATGGCGGGAGTGCTGGATCCGATGTGGGACGAGGAGAAGCTCGGCCACTACCCTCCGGCGATCTGCACCTCCCTGGCCCTCAGCGCCCGCTATCTGGGCAACGCCCGCCTGGCCGACGCCTTGGCGCGCTTCTCGGCCGTCGCCTTCGTCAAGAACCGGATCGCGCCGCCCCTGAGCTACATCTACGTCGCCCGCTAGCTCTCCAAAGGGTATCTTGACCCCCATGGCGGTCAGGATCGAGGAGTACGCTTTCGCCACTCCGGAGCAGCGGAGGGCGGTGGCGGCCTCCATCGAAGACGAGGAATCGAAGGGCGCGCGCGTGGTCGGCATGGTCCCGGTGGCGCTTTCCGAAGGGGAAGAGGGCGATCTCCTGGTTTTGAGGATGGCCGTCTTCTACGAAGGCGGGCCGCTCGATGCAGGCGACACCGTCGCCGCCGCCGCCGCGGCCGTCCCCGAGCCGGAGGCGGAGGCGATCGTCGAGCAGATCATGTCGCTGCCGACAGAGGAATCCCGAGACGCCTCAGGTTCGGGCGAAGACAGCCCCTAGAAGGGGGCGTCGCCCTCCAGAGCCCCTCTCCTGGAGGAGAGGGGTTGGGGTGAGGTGTCGATGGCGCGGCGCTTGGGCGGGATCGTTGCGTATGCGGCCCCCTCATCCCAACCCTTCCCCCGCGGGGGGAAGGGCTCCGGAAGCCCCTCTCCTCGAAGGAGAGGGGTTGGGGCGAGGTGGCAACCGCGGCAGACCTCCAAGAGAAGCTACGACCCCATCGCGACGGATGCGGCGTGCCCGCGCCAAAGGGGATCCCCCTCCTTGGGCCTCGGAGGGGAGGGCATTATTCGACGTATTGGTCTTCGGTCGGCGGTTTCTTCAGAAATGCTTCGATGAAGCCGTCGATGTCGCCGTCGAGGACGCCGGTGACGTTACCGGTCTCGTGGCCGGTACGGTGGTCCTTCACCATCGTATAAGGCTGCATCACGTAGCTTCGGATCTGCCGGCCCCAGGCGGCCGGGCCGCCTTCGCCTTTGAGCTCCGCCACCCGGTCCGCCGACTGCGCCTGCTCCAGCTCGTTCAAGCGAGCCAGAAGGACGGACATCGCCGAGGCACGGTTCTTGTGCTGGCTCCGCTCGTTCTGGCAGGAGACCACGATCCCGGTCGGGAGGTGGGTGATGCGCACCGCCGACTCGGTCTTGTTCACGTGCTGCCCGCCGGCGCCCCCGGCGCGAAGCGTCTCCACCTTCAGGTCGTCCGGGTTGATCTGAACCTCGTTCTCCTCGATCTCGGGCAGGACTTCGACCTTGGCGAAGGAGGTGTGCCTCCGGGCGGCCGCGTCGAAGGGGGAGATGCGCACGAGGCGGTGCACTCCGTTCTCGGCCTTGAGGAACCCGTAGGCGTTCTCGCCCGAGATCAGCATCTGGACCGACCGGTAGCCGACCACGTCGCCGGGCGTTTCGGAT
>DASWVS010000317.1:0-2802 GCA_036401135.1 Fimbriimonas sp. | reverse complement strand
GGATCTTCGCCCACCTTGCCCGCCATCCCGAAGCGGCGGACATGAAGCTTGTGCTGGCGGGCAAGCCGTTCACGCCCGAACTGGCGCGGCTGGTCGACGAACTGAGTCTTCGGGAACGGGTCGTCCAGGCGGTGGACGTGTCGTTCGAAGCCAAGGTCGCGCTCTACACGAAGGCTCGCGCGCTCCTGTTCCCGTCGTTCTACGAGGGGTTCGGGCTCCCGATCGTCGAAGCCCAAATGTGCGGGTGCCCGGTGATCACGTCGAACCTGCCGCCGATGGACGAGGTCGCCGGCGGCTCCGCGCTGCTGATCGATCCACGGAACGAGGAGGAGGCGGCGAGTTCGATCCGCGCCGCACTCGGAACGCTGCCCGACCTCGTGTCGAAGGGGTACGAGAACGTCAAGCGGTTCGACCTTGATCGCATGGGGGCCGACTACGTCCGGACCTACCGACAACTCCTGGAGGGAGCGCGGGCTTGAGCCCGCATGGGTCCGCAGGCTTCAGCCTGCGATATCGGACGGCGATCCAAGCGACGTGCCTGCTGCCTTCGGGTTCGCTTCCGCCAGCATTTCCGCCAAGTCGACGAGTCGGATCTCATCCTGAGGCGAGACCTGCCTGAGCCCCGCGTCGAGCATGATGCGGCAGAAGGGGCAAGCCACGGCCACCGTCTTGGCCCCGGTTTCGAGCAGCTCTCGCGCCCTTCGGTCCGACGGCCGCTGGTCCGCCGGCTCCTCCATCCACATGCGCCCTCCCCCCGCCCCGCAGCAGAGCGTCTTGTGGCGCCGGTGCTCCGGCTCCTCCATTCCGTGAACGATCCCGCGCGGCGCCTCGCTCTCGTCGTTGACTCGCGCCAGATAACAGGGGTCGTGGTAGACCACGTCGCTGCGCTTGGCGGCGAGAAGCTCGCCCTTGCGCACGAGGTTGTCAAGGAGCTGCGTGTGGTGGTAGACCTCGAGCTTCGCGCCGAAGTCGCCGTACTCGTTCTTGAAGGTGTTGAAACAGTGCGGGCAGGCGGTCACGACCTTCTTCACGCCGTATTGCTCGAACACGGCCGCATTGCCCATCGCCTTCTCCTGGAAGAGGAACTCCTCGCCGACGCGCCGCGCAGGATCGCCGGTACAGGCCTCCTCGCGGCCTAGACAGGCGAACCTCACCCCCGCCTTCTTCAGCAGCGCGGCTACCGCCTTGGTCGTCTTGACCGCGCCGGGGTCTGTCGCCCCGGCGCATCCGACCCAGAAGAGATACTCGAACTCCACGCCGTCCCGGCAGAGCGGGATCTCCAGGCCCTCCATCCACTTCTCGCGATCGGACGCGGGAGCGCCCCATGCGTGAGAGGTCGAGGCGGTCTGGCGGAGCATCACGGCGGCCGTCCCGCTGAGCGCGCCCTCGCTGACGAGGTTGCGGCGGGCGTCGACGATCAGGTCGACGTGCCGGATGAGCACCGGGCAGGCCTCCACGCATGCGCTGCACGTCGTGCACTGCCAAAGCGCCTCCTCGCTCACCCGCTCTGCCACCGAGATGCCGGTCTCGTTCGCGATCCTAATGTCCTGGACGACCTGCTTGGGGTTCAGGACCTTGCCGACGTTCCAGGCCGGACAAACCTCGGTGCACCTTCCGCACTCCATGCAGGCATCGAGTGACATCAGGTGCCACCGCGAGTAGTCCTGCGCGAGCTTGACCCCGACCTGCTCAGTCTGCTCGACCTCCTCCATCGACACGGGCCGAAGCTGCCCCATCGGCTTTTCGGGGCGTCCGGCGGCGGCGAGGACGGCGGTCAGGATGTGCCGGATCCGCATCTTCGGGAGGACGGCGAAGAAGACGAGCACGAGGACGACGTGGAACCACCAGATCCCTTTGTAGGCGGAAGGCGATAGGGGCCCCTGGACCTGGGCGATGGCGTGTCCGACCCACGAGTAGCTGTCCCACGGTTTGGGGTCGGCGGAGATTCGGGCGGCTTCGAGCCAGTACCCTGTCAACCCCAGGAGAAGGAGAAGCCAGAGCGAGAAGGCGTCGCCCGGCGAGTGGCTGAGGGGAAACCGGCGGCGTTGGTGCAACTGTTTGACGTACTGCGACTCTTCACGAGAGTAGTCGGGCACGGGCACGGCCGGATCCTGAACCCCCAGTCCCGGCATCATCGCCAGCACCTTCTTGAGCGGCTCCATCCTCCGCATCATCGAAGCGGTCAGGTCCTGGCTCAGCTTTCGATCGATCCCTTCCGGCTTGGGAAGCGCCGCCTGCCCCAGATCCTTGCGGAGCGCCAGATTGCGCCGAACGATCGCACATGCGACGCCGGCTACGAACAGCAGGCCCAAGGCGTCGAAGGTCGCTTCGTAAGCCAGATAATAGGCTCCCTTGTGGAACTTCCACGGGCTGTAGGTGTTGATCCCCAGCAGGGTCGTCGCGAGGAGGAGCGCGAGGAACCCGTAAAAGATCAGCAGGTGCATCGGCGCCCCGCTCGTCTTGCGGCTGCTTCGAACCTTCTTCTGCCCGAGGACGTAGGTGCCGACGTTCCGCGCCCAATGCCGGAAGGCGTCGCGGGTGGGGATCCAGTAGGAGCGGCCCTCGCGCAGCTGCGCCCATTCGACGGGCCGGCCTTTGCGCCAGAGCTTCGCCTTCTGGCCGATCTGCCACGCCATGTAGCCGACGGCGACGGCGGCCAGGAGGTAGAACAGCGCCTTCTCCCAAGGCTGGAAGAACAGAAACTCCTGTCGGGTCGGCTCCATAGGCTTCGCTCCGTTGCGAGTTGGGAGGTTACCGCAGTCCCCTAGGCGATGAGCGCCGCCGGAACCCTCGCCCTGCCCT
>DASWVS010000316.1:0-2354 GCA_036401135.1 Fimbriimonas sp. | reverse complement strand
ATGACCTCTTGCAGAAGCGTCTCATAGGCCTCGCGGCTGGGCGCTTTGAAGGCCTGCTCGTAGTTGAACTCCATGTCTACGCTTCGCAGACGCATGCCCGCTCCCGGCTCTTTGGCCATGAACCGCATATCGATGCCCTCCTCCGGCTGGATGTTGATCAGGAGCCGGTTCTCCTCGAACTGGTCGGCAGCATCCTGGGGGAACGCCAAGTGGGGGACGGGGCGGAAGTGGATCACGACCTGCGACAGCTTCCGGGGCATGCGCTTGCCGGTGCGCAAGTAGAACGGCACGTCGTGCCAGCGCCAGTTGTCGATATAGAGCTTGAGGGCGGCGTAGGTTTCGACCGAAGAGTCGGGCGCCACGTCCGTCTCCTGGCGGTAGCCGATGACGGTGTCCCCGCACGAAAAGCCCTCGTCGTACTGGCCGCGCACTGCGGCGTTGCGGACCTCGTGGGGCTGGATCGGGCGGACGGCGCGCAGCACGTCGACCTTCTTGTTCCGCACCTCCTCCCCTTCATAGGTGACCGGGGGCTCCATCGCCACGAGGCACAGGATCTGCAGGAGATGGTTCTGGATCATGTCTCGGAGCGCGCCGCTCGACTCGTAGTACTTGCCGCGCGATTCCACGCCCACGTCCTCGGCGACCGTGATCTGGACATGGTCCACATACCGGCGGTTCCAGACCGGCTCGAACAGGTTGTTCGCGAAACGGAAGACGAGAATATTCTGGACGGTTTCCTTGCCCAGGTAGTGGTCGATACGGTAGATCTGGTCCTCGTGGAAGTTCCGAACGAGGTGCTCGTTCAAGGCCCCGGCGCTCTCGATGTCTGTGCCGAACGGCTTTTCAACGACGATCCGGTCGCGGGTTCGAGCGGCGCAGAGTCCGACGTTGCCGAGGCTGTTCGCGATCATCTCGAACCTCGATGGCGGGGTCGACAGATAGTAGATGTGGGAAGCCGGCTCGTCCCACTGGGACTCTTCGGAGGAGATCCGGTCCCGCAGGCGCTCGTACAGCCCCGCGTCTTCGAACACCCCGGGGAGGAAGTCGATGTGCTTTGCAAACTCCTCCCACTGCTCGTCGGTGGCGGGACGGCGGGAGTAGGTCTCCACCGCCTGGCGCATCGTGGCTCGGAAGGCGTCCGTGTCGCCGGACCGGGCTATCCCCAGGATCAGAAACTGCTTCGGCAGGTTCCGATCGACAAAGAGGTTGTACAGCGCCGGAAGGAGCTTTCTCTTCGTCAGGTCGCCGTTCGCGCCGAAGATCGTGACGATCGTGGGAGCCATGCGGAGCATTATGCCCTCACGCTTCACAGCCCCCACTCGCTGTGGAAAGCCCCCTCCCGATCCAGCCTCTCGAAGGTATGCGCGCCGAACAGGTCCCGTTGAGCCTGGATGAGGTTCGCCGGCAGACGGACCGACCGGTAGCCGTCCAGGTAGGCGAGCGAAGCCGAGAAACATGGAGCCGGGATCCGCTTCGCCGGAAAAGCGGCGGCGACCTCCCTCAGCGAGGCATCGAGGTCCTTGAGCGTGGCGGATATCGAGGGGTCGAGGAGCAGGTTGGACATCTCCGGCTTCTTCGCGTACGCCTCCCGGATCGGCTCGAGCAGGCGCGAGCGGACGATGCAACCGGCGCGCCAGATGCGGGCGACCGTCTCGAGATCCGTGTCGAACCCGTACTCCTGCGAGGCGGCGGCGATCTGGGCGAGCCCTTGGGCGTAGACGGTCAGGAAGCTGGCGTGCAGGGCACCCTCCATGCGCTCGGCGAGGGAAGCCTCGTCGACCGACGGCTCGTCTACTCTGAGCGGCGCGTCGGCGCTGACCGCCAGCCGTTCCGACTTGTACGCGGAGAGGATCCGGGCCGAAACCGCGGCGTCGATCGTCGGCACCGGGACGCCGAGGTCGAGCGCGTCCTGGCTCGTCCATTTTCCCGTCCCCTTGGCTTTGGCCTTGTCCGAGACCAGGTCGACGAGGACCGTTCCATCCTCCTCCCGATAGCGCAAGATCTGGGCCGTGATCTCGATGAGGAAGCCGCCGATCGGGCCTTCGTTCCATTGGGCGAAAAGATCGCCGATTCGCTCGTGCTCCCAGTCGAACCCCCTGCGAAAGAGATCGTAGGCCTCGGCGATCAGCTGCATCATGCCGTACTCGATCCCGTTGTGCACGGTCTTGACGTAGTGGCCGGCGGCTCCCGAGCCCACGTGCGCCACACAGGGCTCGCCCTGGTACTTCGCCGCGATCGCTTCAAGGATCTCGCGGACCCGCCCGTAGTTCTGCTCGGTGCCTCCCGCCATCATCGCCGGACCGTGCCTCGCCCCCGATTCGCCTCCGCTGACCCCGAGCCCGAGAAAGCCGAAG
>DASWVS010000315.1:0-3923 GCA_036401135.1 Fimbriimonas sp. | reverse complement strand
GGCCCTATAGCGGAAACGAAGGCGAACCGGTCTCCTTCGCGGGCACCGGCAGCGACCCGGACGGCGACAACCTGACCTATTCCTGGGACTTCGGCGACGGGACCACTGGAAGCGGCGCGAACCCCAGCCACGTCTACGCGGACAACGGAACATATCTCGCCAAGCTGACGGTGAGCGACGGCACAGCGTCGGCGGAGAGCACCGCCAACGTCACGATCGCCAACGTAGCACCCACCGCCGCACTGAACGGACCCACCGTCCAGTACTTCGAGGGCGACTTGGTCGAGCTCACCGGTTCGGCGACGGACCCAAGCACGGCGGACACCGACGCGGGCCTCGACTTCGAGTGGACCGTGACCAAGGACGGCGCGGCGTTCGCCTCCGGCCAAGGCACGGCAGTCTCCTTCCGACCGGACGACGACGGCCTCTACGTCGCGAAAGTGACGGCCAAGGATAAGGACGGCGCCAGCGACGGGGCGGAACGAAGCATGCAGGTCATCAACCGTTTGCCAGCGCCCGGGATCACTTCGGCGGACTCCGGGGTCGAAGGCTCGCCAATCGCGGTCAAGCTAGAGCACGACGATCGAGGTGCGGGAGACACCCACACCTACACCTGGACCATCACTCGGGACGGAAGCCCGTTCGACGAGGGCTCGACCCAAGACATCGAGTACGGCCTTCCAAACAACTCGGGAACGAAGGCAGGCTCACACGACATGTCCTTCACTCCCGACGACAACGGAACCTACGTGATCGCCCTGACGGTCACCGACGACGACGGCGGATCTCGCTCGATCGAGCGCACGATCACCGTCAGCAACGCGGCTCCGACTTCGACCCTCTCCGGGATGCCTTCGTCGGTCGACGAGGGATCGGCGATCACCCTCAGCGGCTCGGCGACGGACCCCAGTCGGGTGGACACGAGCGCAGGGTTCACGCTCTCTTGGAGCGTTACGAAAATCGGCAGCCCGTACGCCGGCGGGACCGGCTCGAGCTTTACGTTCACGCCGGACGACGACGGCACCTACGTCGCGACCCTGACCTCCACCGACAAGGACGGCGGCTCGGGAAGCGCGACTAAGGGCGTCGAAGTCGCGAACGTCGCTCCGGTCGTGAAGTACCTTGCCCCCGTATCAGGCTACGTGTTCCCCGTGAACACGAACGCGAACTTCGCGGGCAGCTTCGCCGACCCGGGTGCGGACAGCCCCTGGTCCGCCTGGTGGACGTTTGACAAGGACGGAGCCGTCTCCGGCGACGAGATCGAGGTCGCTCTGAACACGGGCGACGGTTCGCTCGTTCCCGGTTCGTTCCAGCAGGCGATCATGTTCGGGATCCCGGGCGTCTACGCGGCGAGCCTCTCGGTGCGGGACAAGGACGGCGCGGCCGGCACGGCGAGCGTGCTCGACGGACCGGACCAGCTGCCGGCGTTCGTGGTGGTCTACGACCCGAACGGCGGATTCGTGACCGGCGGCGGCTGGATCCCCTCTCCCGCAGGCGCGATGCCCGCGTATCCGCTCGCGGCCGGCAAGGCCTCCTTCGGCTTTGTCTCGAAGTACCAGAAGGGCGCCACCGTCCCAACGGGCAACACCGAGTTCCAGTTCAAAGCCGGGGACCTGAACTTCAAGAGTTCCTCCTACGAGTGGCTGGTGGTCGCGGGGGCGAAGGCCCAGTTCAAAGGAGCCGGCACGATCAACGGAGGCGGGAACTACGGCTTCCTGCTGACAGCGATCGACGGCCAGCTGAACGGCGGCGGCGGCCTGGACAAGTTCCGGATCAAGATCTGGGACAGGTCCACCGGCGCGACCGTCTACGACAACAACATCGGCGCGGCCGACAGCGCCGATCCCAGCACGGCGATCGGCGGCGGGAGCATCGTCATCCACGCCAAGTAAGCGAGCGGGGGGCTGCGGCGGAGATGCCGCAGCCCCCCGTCTTCCGCTTCCCATCACGGCGAGCGTCGAGCCGAGGCTATGCATCAGCTTGCCATCGTTCAAGCGGTTCGAGTGAGCCGTCAAGCGATACGGCCGGCATTGGCGCCGGCAGACCGGTCATGTGTCCATGGAACCTTCGACTTGGGACTGTTCTTGGTTCCATGGACGGTTCAGGGAACGACGCTCTTCAGCGCACGAGCACCATTACCGTTCCCACGTCGGTTCCACCGCGGCCGTCGGAGACGGTGTACGAGGTCGTGGATGGGCTGATCCAGAACGTCTGGTTCCTGCCGCCGGAGGGCGACGGGACGGTGAAAACGGCCGTTCGAGACCTTCGCGCCTTCGCCGTCAGGAGATCGCTCCGGAGCGATGGATCGTAGCGACGCGCGGATCGAGCGGGAACGGGCGGGGATTCCGGCCGGATTGAGTTAGACGCGCGATCGTCGGCACACACGTTTGCCAATCTCGTTTAGAATCATTCGTACGAGAATCGGATTCAACATCATGGTTGATTTTGAAACGGTCTGTCGTATCGAGTTGCTTGGGAAGCTGACCGTGTACGTCGATGGTCGAACCATCAGCCGCTTCCGCACCCACAAGACCGGCGCCTTGCTCGCCTACCTTGCCTACAACGTAGGCAGACCCCACACCCGGGACAGCCTCGTTGAGCTCATCTGGCCCGAGGTGGACGAGCGCCAGGGAAGGCAGAGCCTCAGCACAGCGCTCTGCTCTCTCCGCCGGCAACTCGAGCCTCCATTCGTTGAGCCAGAGACACGGAACTGGCGAACCTCAAGTACTGGCTGGGGGACGTACAAGCAAGCCTCGATATCTATACAGAGGCGAAGACTTTGGCCGAAAACCTGGGCGACCTCGAGGGTATCGCGTCTGCGGCGGCTGGCATGGACCAGGCCCTTGGCGTCCGGGGATGCTTCCCCGAAGCGATCGAGTTGGCACACAAGTCGTTACGAGCCGCGATCGACTCGAAAGACACACGGGGAGAAGCGCACGCGAACCTCGTCATCGGGACGATCATGGGAAGAGCCGGCGACAACATCGCTTCGCTGGAACATCTGGAGAGATGCCTGCCTGTGTTCGAACAACGAGGGGAGGCCGACACGGTGGGACGAGTCCTAATCAACACAGGCAACGCCCTTATGGATCTAGCGCGGGATCAAGAACACGGGATGTTCTCGAAAAGAGTCTTCTCTGCTACGACTGGGAGGACGACCCAGGGCGGATCTACGCCTACCTCAACCTCGGCGACATCGCTCTCCGTGAAGGCGACCACCGTTCGGCAGGGCGCTACTACCAACTTGCCCTCGGCATCATGAGCCGAACCGCTATGTTCTATTATTCGTCTGCACCCGATTTCTGCACCTTATGCCGATCCTTGGAGGCGTGGCCTCTCACTCTCAAAATCTTTGGGGGGGAGACCTTGGAGCGCCTGTAGACTTCGTCGTCCGCACAGTACAAAGCGGCTAAGGATCGCTGGCGCTCAAAGCGACGGCGTACCCGGTCGAGGCTGCTACCTGATAATCTGTTGCGAACGATGGTCGCTGGTTCAGGGCATGAAGGTCGCGGTCTCGAGCGCCTGAGAGGCGGGGTCGAACCCTTGTCGCCCGCCTACTTTGCGCTGGTCATGGCGACCGGCATCGTTTCGATCGCCACCTATCAGCTCGGAGTCCCGCTGGTGCCGCACGTCCTGTTCGGGATCAACGTCGCTGCCTATGCGATCCTGTGCCTCCTGAGCGCGCTTCGCGTCTTCTGGTTTCGCCGGGCCGTGTTCCTGGACTTGGTCGACCACCGCAAAGGTCCGGGCTTTTTCACCTGGATCGCAGCCCCCTGCGTCCTGGGCAGCCAATTCGTGCGCATCTACCATAGCTTCCCGGCGGCCATCGCCCTCTGGGGTTTTGCCATCGTCCTTTGGGTGCTGGTCACCTACACGATCTTCACCGCCTTTACGATCAAGGAGGATAAGCCGACGCTGAGCGA
>DASWVS010000314.1:0-7117 GCA_036401135.1 Fimbriimonas sp. | reverse complement strand
GAACGCCTTTCCGAGCGGCCGGGGCGCGATGCCGATCGTTTTCATTCCGCCGACGTTGAAGCTGTCCGACTCCACGCCGGCAGGCGTATGGGGGAGCAGGAAGGAAAGATCGGCGGCCATCTTGATATTGGTTCTGGCGCCGAGGTCGCGGATCGCCTGTGCCGAGCCTGAATCACGGACGGCGACGACGTCCACCATGCTGAAAGCCGCGCGGGCCCACCGCTTGCCGAGGAAGGTCGTCAGCGGCCCGACGCCCTGGCTCAGCATCACGACCTTCTTGCCCTTGGACTTCGCCTGGCGGATCAGGCCGTGGTAGTAGTAGACGCTCCCGACGCTCGTCGCGTCCTGGAAGACGCTGCCCCCGGGGAACACGAGCACGTCGCATTCGGCGATCGCGCCCGCGATCGCCTTGGAGTCCCGGCGCGGGTACGAGATGATCTTGTACTGCCGGTAGGTCTCGTCGGGGTTGCCGCTGAGCGCCTTGACGTCGAACTCGTTGCCGTCGACCGCCTGATAGAGCGACGCCATGATCGCGTCGTCCCCAAAATTCCCGCACCCCAGATACCCGGCCAGCAGCAGCTTAATCGACAAGCGGAGCCTCCTCGCGAGGGGGAGGCAGCACGCGCGCTGCGATCCACCATGCGACCGATCCAAGGATACACCCGACGACCAGCCCGACCAAAACGCGTGCGATCGAGAGCTGGACCGGGATGTGGCCGTGGCACAGCGTATTGACGATGTCGGTCTGGCCGACCGCCCCCAGCATCAGCACGAGCGCCGTCCAACCCGCCCACCCCCCTTTCTGTCGGCCGTACCGGGCGAGCATGAAGGCGCCCAGCATCAGCATCGGGTGCCCGAAGAGGAACTCCTTCGTCCTTGGGCGCACGTACAGCGCCGCGTCGAGGAGGTTGCGGAACTGGAGCTCGACGGCGCTGGCGCCCACTCCCGAGTCGTTTCCGGTCCGTGCGATCAGAAGGCCCAGGATCGCGAGAACGCCGATGAAGAGGCCGCTGGCGCCCCAGGTGATCGCCGCTCGGGCATTCGCGCGCCAGTCGGTCAGGCGCGTGAAGAAGAACCAGCCTACGATCAGGATCGGTAGGAAGACGGCGAGTTTGACGCCCGCGAACTCGTCGGCCTTGACGATGTGCTTGAGCGTGCTCATCAGGCCGGCGACCGCCAACCCTCCGACGAGCGAGATCGCCGAGACGGCAAGGATCGCGGCCAGCGGGTTCTTGGGGCGCCACCGGTCGAGCACGACGAACGCGGCCACCGGGAAGGCGAGCGCCGCGACCAGCGCGGCGTACTTCGGCGAGTTCCAGGCCGAAAGCCCGATCAGGATCAGCAGCGCTCCGCCGGCGAGGAGCCCGTTGCGGTCGGTGACGAACGTCGCCGCGACGAACCAGGCGACCGCCGCGACGCCGAGACCGATCAGGACGAACACGAACCGGGGAACCTGCGGGTCCTCGAACGGTCGAGGAGGCCCGAGGTCTCCCCCTTCCTTGCGGATCTGTTCACCGATGGCCTTTGCGAACTGGGCGAAGGCGCTGAGCGGTTGGTCCGCGCCGTAGCTCGCCGGACGGAGCAGAAGGATGCGCATGTTGCGCTCGCGGGCCGCTTTGGCGTACCGCTCGACGGCGTCCGCGAGCGACATCTTGTCGAGCTCCGCGACCTGGGCGGAGTGGAGCCGGATCGCGTTCTCGGGCTGCGCGTCCAGCATGTTCGCGTCGCCCCCGATTCGAGTGAATTCGGGAGAGGCGTAGCGGATGCCGAGCGCCTTGAGCGTTTCCGAGGTCGTCTTCAGGGCATCCTTTCGCCCGAGGACCTGATCCCCAAGCGGCAGAAACGCCACCGCGCCCTGTTCTTTCCCCCACGCGAGCGTTTCCTTGACCGCCCTTTCCGTGACCCCGGCGGGGTTGGCGTAGCGTGCCACGATCAATAAGCCCGCACGGTTCGCCGCTTCAACCTGCACCGGGTCCAGACCGATCGACGCTGTTCGAACGAGACGGGCTGGGACGCCTCGTAGGGAGAGGGTGTTGGCTTCGGATACGGGAAAGCTTCCGAAGTGCATCTGAAGGCCACGGGCGACCCGCGGCATCTCGACGGAGTCGCTGAAGTCTAGTGTGACGGTCCGGATGGGCTGTCCCTGCTCGGTCTCGGTGCTCGCCTGCAGCGTCGCCCTTCCCTCAGAGATCAACTGGCCGACGGATTCCTCCGAGAGCGCGATCGCCCGGAGCCCCTGGGCCCTCAAGTTCACAAGGGCCTGGTCGATCGGGATGCCCTGGGAGGCCGCCAGCGACTCGACCGTCTCGAACTCAGCCGCCATCGTTACGGCTCGATTTCGCGCTTCTACGCGGTGCCGATGAGCGAGTGCGTAAAGCGAGACGAGCGCCGTGAACGCCACTGCGATCCAAAGGCCGAGGGGAATCTTACGTTCCAGCAAAGCTTTCCAAGTTTGCACGTTCGAGCGAAGTTCGGTCGCATTCTCGGGAAAAACCCGCAAGGGAGAGCGTGCCTAGCCTTCGACGGGGTTGGGATCGGGCCTGAGCAGATCCTCTCGCCGGGTCAGCATCGCCTCGACGCGCTCCGCTTCGAGCGGATCGGGAGCATGCCGCTTCAAGTAGAACTCCTCGTAGAAGGCCTTGACGAACCCGACGATGGGCATCGAGAGGATCGCGCCCAGGAGCCCGAAGGCCGCGCCCATCGCGATGGTGGCGACGATCACCGTCACCGCATGGATCCGCATCTGCTTGGCCCGGACGACCGCTCCCACGATGTCGCCGACCAGCCACTGCAGGATGACGAAGAAGAGCGCGACCCACACCGCCTTGATCGGCTCGATCGCCAGCGCCACGAGCATCGGAGGGATCGCGAGGATGTAGGAGCCGATCTTGGGAATCAGCTCGGCGAAGAAAACGAACGTCGCCCAGACCGCCGCTCCCGGAATCCCCAGCCAGAGCAGGAACGGGTAGGTCAGCACCGCTTCGATCGCGCCCACGGTGACGTTTGACCAGAGCCATCCGACCACGGACTGGCTCCCCCGCGCATAGGCTCTCGCCGCGCTTTCGTGCAGGCCCGGCGGGAAGAGGTTCAAATACCCGCTCAGCAGAGGCCGCGGAGACACGCACGCATAGCCGACCGCGGTGGCCAGCAGCACGGCGCCCAGCACGAGCCCTACGATCGACACCGTGTAACGCCCAGCCTTGGAGACGAAGCCCTGGATGAGAGGCATCGTCCGGTCGACGACCTGGGCGTCGTCGAACCGCAGCCGCCGTTGGATCTCCGGGTAGTCGTGGAGGGCGCCGGCGATCTGCAGCTGGATGCTCTTCGCGTACTCCGGGGCGTTCTGGAGAAGCACCGTTCCCTGTTCGGCCAGCCTCGGCGCAACGAGGTAACCGAGAACGGTGAAGATGCCCGCGACGGCGATGAACACGAGCAGCGTGCCGAGCCACCGGGGGACCCGGCGTTCTTCCAGCGCCGTGACCGGGGCGCTGAAGCCGATCGATAGGACGAGCGTCAGCAGGGCGAAGAGCACGGTCGACGTGATCTCGTCGAGAAACCAGACCAGGATCACGACGCCTGCCGCGAGCCAGATCGCCCTTGCGAGCGCCTTGTAGATGCCTTCCCAACCGATCTCCATGCGTGGTGCGTCAAAGGCTGTTGATGGGCTTCAGCAACAGCACCCCCCAAGCCGGTGACGAACAACCCGCGAAGCGGGTTTCAAAAGTCGATCCACGAATTCTGTTCGCCAACGAAAGAACCCTCCTGGCATGGGTGAGGACAGGCCTTGCCTTGACCGGGTTCGGGTTCGTGATCGCCCGGTTCGGAATCTACGTGAGGAAGTCGACCGTCGGCCACGACACATCCCTCTCCCTCGTGCTGGGCGTCGTCATGATCCTGCTTGGAGCAGCTGTCCAGGTCGGCGCGATCAGGCAGCACGTGAAGCACATCCAACGACTGCGCGATGGCGAGATCGAGTTCGAGCCGCGTATTTCGCCGATCGTGCTCCTTGCCGCCGTGGTAGCGACGATGAGCGTGGTGGTCATCCTGTTCATCCTTCTCGACGATTTCTAGCGTCACGCGCACGGCAAGGGAAGCTTCGGTCGATAGGGCTAAACTTGGTCTGATGAACTTCCGAGCTCTCGGATCGACCGGCTACCTCGTCAGCGACGTGTCCTTCGGAGCCTGGGCCGTGGGCGGCACATGGGGAAGCGTGCAGGACGAAGAGTCGATGGCTGCCCTCCATCGCGCCGTGGACCTCGGCGTCAACTTCATCGACACGGCCGACGTCTATGGCGACGGCAGGAGCGAGCGCCTCGTTGCCCGGCTGAGGAAGGAGCGTCCGAACGATCGGATCGTCGTCGCAACCAAAGCCGGCCGCCGGCTGGATCCGCACGTCGCCGAAGGGTACACGAAGGCGAACCTGGAAGCCTTCATCGACCGATCCCGAGAGAACCTCGCCATGGACAGCCTGGACCTCGTCCAGCTCCACTGCCCTCCAACCGCGTGCTTCTACACCCCGGCGGTCTTCGAGGCCCTCGACGAGCTCAAGGCGCAAGGCAAGATCCAGCATTACGGGGTCAGCGTCGAGAAGGTGGAGGAAGCGATCAAGGCGATCGAATATCCCGGCGTCGAGACGGTGCAGATCATCTTCAACGCGTTCCGCCAGCGACCTGCGGACCTGTTCTTCGGCCTGGCGCAGAAGCGCAACGTCGGCATTCTCGCCCGGCTGCCCCTCTCCAGCGGCATGCTCTCGGGAAAAATGACCCGCAACACGTCCTTCGAGCCTGACGACCATCGCGCCTTCAACCGGGAAGGCGCCGGTTTCGACAAGGGCGAGACGTTCAGCGGGATCCCCTACGAGGTCGGCCTGGACGCGGTGGACGAGATTCGGCCCTTGGTGCCGCCAGGGATGACGATGGCACAGTTCGCCCTTCGCTGGATCCTGATGTTCCCGGCCGTCAGCTGCGCGATCCCCGGCGCGAAGCGGCCGGATCAAGCCGAGGACAACTGCGCGGCTTCGGACCTGCCGCCCCTCACGGACGACACGATGCGGCGCGTTCGGGAGGTTTACGAGTCTCGGGTCAAACCCTACGTCCACCACCAATGGTGACCTTGCAGGAGGTCTCCCGCTGCTGGACCGAGACGCTCGTCATCGGGCACCGGGGCGCCGCCGCGTCCTCGCCCGAAAACACGCTCGCTTCGTTCGAGGCAGCCATACGGTGTGGAGCGGTCGGAGTGGAGTGCGACGTCCACGTCAGCCGGGACGGCGAACTGATCGTCATCCACGACGAGACGCTCGATCGAACGACGCCGCTGTCGGGCAAGGTCCGCGAAACCGAGTCTGCCCGGATGAAGGCGGCGGGAGTCCCCACGCTCGCGGATTATCTCGCGGTGACCCGAGGTCGCGCGCTGTCGGTCATCGAGTTGAAGGACGGCTCTCGGGTGGCCGAGAAAGTCCTCGATCGGCTCTCGCACGAACGGATGCTCGGCGAAGCGGTCGTTTTCTCTTTTCGCGACGACCTCCTGAAGCCCATGCTTGGGAACGTCTTTGCCGTGCGCCTCGCGGGAACCAGGCCCTCCCTCGAAGGCTGCGACGGGATCGGCGTCGCTTACGAGGCGGTCGACGAGGCGCTCGTTCGGGAAGCGCGGGAGCGGCGCTTGCCCGTGTTCGCCTGGACCGTGCCGCCGGGGCCCGAGGTCGATCGGTTGAAACGTCTCGGAGTCAACTTCATCGTCACCAACCACCCCTGTGAGGTGAGAGATCAGCTGGCACGATAGCCTCCCCGCGTTGTACGGGGCGGTCGTCCGCGAAGAGCCGCTCACCGGCGGCCTCATGAGCACGGTGTCGCGCCTGGCCTTCGAGGACGGCCGCAGCCTGGTCTACAAGGAGAGCGTGAACCCGCCGCCGGAGCTGTTCGAATGCGAGGCGGACGGGCTGACCACCCTTTCCCGGATCGGCGGCGTGCGCGTGCCGGAGATTTATGAAGTGGGGGAGACCTTCATCCTCCTCGAGGACTTCGGCCCGCAGAGCCCTAGGCCTCCCGCTTACTGGGAGGAGTTCGGCCGGGTGCTGGCCCGGATGCATCTCCAGAGGTCCGAGCGGTTCGGATACCACCGGGACAACTACATCGGCTCGAAACGGACGGACAACGGATGGGCGGAGGACGGAGCGTCGTACTTTGCCGAGACGCGGATCCTGAGGTTTCTCGGCGAACCCTTGGTCGACGCGCACCTGACGGCGGAGGACCGCAGCCGCATCGAGCGGTTCGCCGCGTCCCTGCCGGGCCGGCTGCCGAAGCAGGGCCCTTCGCTGGTGCACGGCGACCTGTGGCCGGGCAACATGCTCGCCACCCGGGACGACGGCCCCGCGCTGATCGATCCGGCCGTCTACTACGGCCTTCCCGAAGCGGATCTGGCGCTCCTGCCGGACTTCGAGCAGGTTCCGGAGGCGTTCTACCGCGCCTATCTGGAGTTGCACCCGCTCGAGCCGGGATGGCGGGATCGGCTGCGAATGCTGGGCCTCCGCGATGCGCTGGGGATGGTCGCGGAGTTCGGCGACCAGTACGGTTCCCTGGAGCGTGTGCGCAGCATCCTCCAAGAGTTCGCGTGACCGCCGAACACGAGAGCCCCTTCGTGCGGTCGTACCTCGGGGGATGGCACCGGCACGACGCACGGCGGAGATCGCGAGGGTACTCAGCAAGTACGGTTTCGACTGGCTTGCGCAGAGCCACAGTCCGTGGCGCTTCGTCGCGCTTCCCAAGGTGTGGTTCGGGAAGAGCCCGACCGCGCGAAAGCCGGAGAACGTGCGCCTTGCCCTGGAAGAGCTCGGCACGACCTACATCAAACTCGGCCAGGCGATCTCCACCCGCACCGACCTCGTCCCCCCCGACTACGTGGCGGAGCTTGCGAAGCTGCAGGACGATGCGCCGCCGATCCCGTACGAGGAGGTCGCCGAGGTCATCCGGTCGGAGCTCGGGGCGTCCCCGGACCTGATCTTCCGCAACTTCGAGCGCGAGCCTGTGGCCGCCGCTTCGATCGGACAGGTGCACCGCGCCGAGCGCGAGGACGGGACCAGGATCGTCGTCAAGGTGCAGAGGCCGGGCACCGAGGAGCAGGT
>DASWVS010000313.1:0-2782 GCA_036401135.1 Fimbriimonas sp. | reverse complement strand
CCGAAGTCGGCGGTGAGCACCCCCGCTTCCGCCATGGTCTTCTTGCTGAACGCCTTCGAGCCTTCAAGCTGCGCTGCCTGGGCGCCGGGTCCGTAGGTGGGGATGCCTGCGCCTCGAAGCCGGTCCGCGAGGCCCCCGATGAGCGGATCTTCGGGACCGACCACCACCAGGCTGATCCGGCGTTTCCGGCAGAGGTCGACGAGGCCGCTGGCGTCGCCCGCCTTGGTCGGGACGCATTCGACGTCCTCCGCAATTCCCGCGTTGCCGGGGGCGCAGACGACTTCGGCCTCCTGGGCGATCTTCCAAGCCAGCGCGTGCTCGCGCCCGCCGCCACCCACGACTAGGACTCTCACGATGGCATTTTAGCCGTCGCCCGCCCGCTTCTGCCGGAACTGAATAAATGTGCAGGTTGTTCACCCTAGCAATACAAAGCAAAACGTTGTAGTTTATTGTTTAGGAATCGTTCAATGTGGATGCTGCTTCGATGCGTCCGCGGCCTGTTCCCGGTTTCGTTGGGCAGAGCGGCCGCGGCAGTAGGTTTCCTTGCGCTTTCCTTCGGCTCCGCCGAGGGCCAGAGCTCCGTCTGGACCGCGCGTTACAACGGAAACGGACAACCCTCCGACAACGCCGTCGACTCCAACGACAACGTGTACGTCGTCGGGACGATCTTGACCTCGACCCAAGAGGACGTCGTTTTGATGAAGTACGACTTCGAAGGCAACCGGCAGTGGTTCCGCCGCTTCGACGGGAAGGAGCATCTCGACGACATTGGTGCGAAAGTTGCGGTGGACCCGGCGGGCCACGCCATCATCGCCGGAATGACTCGAACCACGGCTTCGGGCAACCGATATGAGTTCGTGACCGCCAAGTACGATCCGGCGGGGAACAGGGTATGGGCGCGCCTATACGGCGTGGCGAACCAAACCGGCCGCGTGGAGGCCCTCCAGGTCGACGCCGCCGGAAACGTCTACCTCGCGTGTACCGTCGGACCGAGCGGCGGCCCGACCGACGTGCTGCTCGTCAAGTACGGATCCGACGGTACGATGCTCTGGGATCGGCGCTATGACGGCGGCGATGGAACGAGGAGCGATGCCGCGTCGGCGATGGCGATCGCCTCGAACGGCGATGCGATCGTGGTCGGATCTTCGGTAAGGCCTTCCACCGGCAGGGATCTGCTGACGCTGAGGTTTTCCGCGGCAGGGAGCCTGGTTTGGACCAGGACCCACACCGGCGAAGCGATCGTAGCCGCCGACGGCGCGAGCGCGGCGGCGATCGACGCGACCGGGGCGATTTTCGTGGCCGGCACGGTCGACCGCACGGCCTCAGGAATGGGCACCGACTGGGTCCTCTTGAAGTACGACGCCTCCGGGAGCCTCGGGTGGTTGAAATACTTCAACTCGGGAAACGGTCGGGACGACTGGGCGGAAGCGCTCGCATTGGATGGGAACGGCAACGCGTTCGTCGCCGGCTACGCGGAGGACGCCAACGGCCAGTTCAACATGATGACGGTGAAGTACGCCGGATCCGGCACCCGGCTCTGGTACCGGGCTTACGACGGTCCGGCCGGCGGCGACGACGGCGTCTTTGAGATGGCGGCGGATGCCGAAGGCAGCGTCGTCGTCACCGGTTCGTCGATGGGGACGCGCGGGAATATGGACGTGGCCACGATCAAGTACGACCTTAACGGAGTCCGCCTTTGGACGAGACGCTTCGGAGCCGCGCAGTATTCGGATATGCCCGCATCCATCGTATTCGACTCGTCGCTGCACCCGATCGTCACCGGGGTCACCTGGGCGTCGACCCCCAGGTTCTGGACCGTCAAGTATTTCCCGTAGCTAGTCCTCGTCGAACCCGTAGGAGCCCCCGCGGTCCAACAGGCAGAACCGGGCGTAGGCGGGCTGAAAGCCGAGGATCACCTTGCCGACCGGGCCGTTCCGGTGCTTGGCGACGATGATCTCAGCCGGCTGCGCCTCGTCGGCGTTGTCGATCTCCTGTCGATGCTCCTCCTTGGCTTTGTAGTAGCTTTCCCGGTACAGGAGCATGACGAGGTCGGCTTCGGCCTCGATCGATCCCGATTCGCGCAGGTCCGAAAGCTGAGGGCGTTTGTCCTCCCGGCTTTCGACGGAGCGGCTGAGCTGGCTCAGGGCGATTACCGGTACCTCGAGCTCTTTGGCCATCGCCTTACAGCCCCGAGCGATCTCCGAGATCTCCTGCACGCGGTTGTCGGTGCGGCGGCTGCTCCGCATCAGCTGCAGGTAGTCCACGATGACGAGGGACAGGCCCGCTTCCGCCTTGAGCCGCCGGCACTTGCCCCTCATCTCCAGCGGCGTCACGTCCGACGCGTCGTCGATGTAGATCGGTAGGGAATAGAGCGTCTCGCACCCGTTGGCGAGGTCGTTGTACTGGCGGTCGGAGATCTTGCCGGTCTTCAGCACGGAGCTCGAGACACCGGAGATCATCGACGCCATTCGCCGAACCAACTGGATCGAGCTCATTTCCAGCGAAAAGACGGCGATCGAGCCGGGCTTGTCCTCGCGCACGAGCTGCTTCGAGATGTTCAGCGCGAAGTCGAGCACCAGCGAGGTCTGTCCCATCGAGGGGCGCGCCCCCACGATGACGAAGTCGCCCGGATAGAAACCGGTCGTGAGCGAGTCAAGGTCGCTGAAGCCGCTCGGCAGGCCGACGAGCGGCGTCTTCGTCGCCACGATGTTGTCGACGTCGACGAAGAACTCCTTCGCCAGGCTGCGGACGTGGACGAAATATTTGCCGAGCTGTTTGCGTC
>DASWVS010000312.1:0-24395 GCA_036401135.1 Fimbriimonas sp. | reverse complement strand
TCTCCGCCGATACGATGACCGCCATCGTCCAGGACCTGCTCCTCTTGGCCAAGTCGGACGAAGGACGCTTGGAACTGAGAAAGACCTGCGTCCCCCTGGTCACGATCGTCGACGAGGCTGTCCTTCTCGCCCGACGCCCGGACCATGCCTCGATCGAACGGGACATCCCGGCCGAACTCGACGTTTTCGCCGATCCGCCGCTCCTCAACCGAGTCCTCGTCAACCTTCTCAGCAACGCGGTCCGCCACACGCCCGCCGAGGGCACGGTGAGGATCGTCGCGTCGGAGGCAGGCTGCGCCACGTCGATCGTCGTCTCCGACAGCGGAGAGGGGATCCCGCCGGAGCACCTCGCGCGCATCTTCGACCGCTTCCATCGCGTCGACACGGCGAGGGACCGGGAGTCGGGGGGAACGGGCCTCGGCCTGGCGATCGCCAAGTCGATCGTCGAAGCTCACCACGGCCGGATCAGCCTCGCCAGTGAACTCGGCAAGGGGACAACGGTAACGATCAGCCTGCCCTCGCCGCCTCTCGAAGAAAGGATCTAGGGATATGAATAGCCTTTCTGCATTTTTATGTTCTTATGACTAAAGTGCATGCAAGGTTAGGTCTTTCAGTTGTACAGATCGTTCGTTAAATCCCGCGAAATTCGGCGCTTATCGTGGAGAAGCCGTTGTAGAGTGTGTCATTCGGAAGTGAAGGACACGATGACGAGACCTTCAAGCGGCGGCGGCTGGCAGGCGATCCGGTATACGATGAGGCAGGCGGGAAAGGTCGGTTACCTACGCCTCTACCGGGCGATGAAGTCCCGGAACGCCTGCAAGACGTGCGCGCTGGGGATGGGCGGCCAGCTGGGCGGCATGCGGAACGAGCACGGCCACTTTCCCGAGTTCTGCAAGAAGTCGCTGCAGGCGATGGCCGCCGACATGAACGGAAAGGTAGAGCCGCGGCTGTTCGAAACCTATTCCTTGCGCGACATGAGGTCGATGTCGCCGCGGGAGTTGGAAGCGCTGGGGCGTCTCGTCGATCCCGTCTACGCCGGCCCGGACGACGACCGCTACCGCACGGTCTCCTGGGACGACGCGCTCGAAATCGCTTCCGGCGCGTTGCGGAACGCTTCTCCCGAAAGATCCTTCTTCTACGCCAGCGGCAGGAGCTCGAACGAAGCGGGCTTCCTCCTCCAACTGTTCGCCCGCGCTTTCGGGACGAACCACGTCACGAACTGCTCCGACTACTGCCACCAGGCGAGCGGGGTCGGCCTGGCGGAATCGATCGGATCCGGCACCGCAACCGTCAACCTCGACGACCTCGAGCGCTGCGACGCCGTGTTCCTGATCGGAGGGAACCCGGCGTCGAACCACCCCCGACTGATGGCCTCGCTGGTCCGTCTCCGGGCGAGAGGCGGGCGCGTCGTGGTCGTGAACCCGTTGCGCGAGGTTGGCCTGGAGCGGTTTCGCGTCCCATCGAACGTCAAGAGCCTTCTCCTCGGATCGGAGGTTGCGAGCATCTACCTCCAACCGAAGATCGGCGGGGACATCGCGCTGCTAGCCGGCGTCGCGAAGAGCCTCATCGAAAGCGGGGACGTCGACCGGGACTTCATCGAAGCGTCCACCTCGGGATTCGAAGAGCTGCGCGCGATGTGCGAAGCTCTCGACTGGCAGACGGTCGAGGCGGCGAGCGGGCTCTCCCAGGAACAGATCGAGGAGATGGCGTGGGCCTGTTCGCAGGCGGAACGGGCGATCTTTGCCTGGACCATGGGCATCACCCACCACGCGCACGGCGTGCAGAACGTGCAATGGATCGCGAACCTCGCGCTCCTTCGGGGGATGGTCGGCAAGCCGGGCGCGGGGCTCCTGCCGATCCGCGGCCACAGCAACGTCCAGGGCATGGGTACGGTCGGGGTGACGCCGGTCGTCCGCAAGGCCGCGCTCGAGGGTTTGGAAAGGCTGGGGATCCGGCCCCCGGGTTTCCAGGGCTACGACACCCTCGGGGCGATCGAAGCCGCTTCGCGGGGCGAGATGGACTTCGTCCTGTGCCTCGGCGGAAACCTGTACGGCGCGAGCCCCGACGCGGCGTTCGCCTCGGAAGCTCTGGGAAACATGGGAACGGTCTGCTATCTGAGCACCACCCTCAATACCGGGCATGTCTACGGCTTGGGGCGGCATACGCTGATCCTGCCCGTCCGGGCGCGGGACGAGGAAAGCCAAGGCACCACCCAGGAATCGATGTTCAGCTACGTGAGGCTGAGCGACGGCGGGCCGGCCCGGTACGAGGGGCCGCGAAGCGAGGTCGACGTGATCACGGACCTCGCGCACCGCGTCCTCGGCGACGCGCCCGTCGCCTGGTCGGGCCTCAAGGACCACGACGCGATCCGGAGGCTGATCGCGGAACTGGTTCCGAACCTTGCGCAGGTCGAAGAGATCGGCGAGACAAAGCGCGAATTTGCGATCCCGGGGAGGCGCATCTCGGAGCCGGTCTTCCCCACGAAGACCGGCAAGGCGCATTTCAAAGCGCATCCGCTTCCGGATCTCCCCGAACTCGACGAACGAGAGCTTCGACTGATGACGATCCGCTCGGAAGGGCAGTTCAACACGGTCGTTTACGAGGACGAGGACGTCTATCGGGGGCAGGAGCGTCGGGACGTGATCCTGATGAACGCTGACGACATCTCGCGGCTGGGGCTGGAGGAGAACGAGCTCGTCACCGTCCGGAGCGCATCCGGCGAGACGAGGTCGCTGGTGCGTCCGATCGACATCGCGCAAGGCTGCGCGGCGATGTACTACCCGGAGGCGAACGTGCTCGTGCCGAGGGAACGGGATCCGAGATCGAAGACGCCCGCCTTTAAGTCGGTCGTGGTCGCCGTGGCCCCGGTCGACGTCGAGCTGTCGATTCCCCTGCACCTCGCGGAACGGGCTTCGCCGGTGGAAGGAAAGCCGTACGCGTCATAGCTTCGCCCCGCGAGTACGATAAGAGGCGTGAGGCAGGCAAGGCTCCTTCGATCGGTCTTCGAGTACCGGGCCGATCGATGGAGGCCGCTCTCGGCGACGATCCGGATGGCCGGCATCGCCGTGCCGATCGCCTGGGGGGCGCTGGAGGGCCAACTTCTCCTCGCGGTGCTGGCGAGCCTGGGAGGGCTGTACGCCGGCTTGGCCTCCTTCGGCAACGTGCACGCCGTTCGTCTGCGGCGGATGGCCTGGACGACCCTGGTCGTCTCCGCCCTGACGGTCCTCGGCAGCCTCGCCCGTGGGTCCGACCTCGCCACGATCCTGGCCGCGACGGCCGCCGCCTCCGTGTTCGCGGCCTACGGCGCGACCAGCGCGCGCAACAGCATCGTCGGGATCCTCGGGACCGCGATCCTGCTGATCGTATCCGGACTGCCGCCCACGGGGGCCGGGCCGCTCGGCGAAGGGCTGGCGGTCCTGCTCGGCGGGGCGCTCGAGACGCTGGTGCTCGCGCTTGCCGGACCCCTGTTCCCGAGGTCCATTGAGCGGCGGGCGGTCGCCGAGGCGTTCGAAAGCCTTGCCAGGTACGTGGAGGACTCGGCCCAGGCCCCCCGGGCGAGGGTGCCGGACGCGACGCCTTTCCACGAGGCCCGGAGCCGGCTGGAGGAGGGGGCCCAATTCCGGCCGGCCGACGAGCACGAGCGGCTGCGCCATGCGCTGCGAACGGCCGAGACGTTGCGAGCGGCGCTGGTCGGATACGCGCAGGCGCAGAAGGGGTCGCGCCTGCCCGAGGTCGATGCCCAGGTCGCGCACGCTCTGGACGACCTGGCGAAGGCGGTCCTGCAGGGCCGCACCAACGTCCTCGAGGTCGTACCGGAACCGATCGGAGCATCGCCGGAACTGCGGCGCTGGATCGGGTTGCTGAACGCTACGTTCGAGGAGATGGCGAGGCCGCCGGTGCCGGGCGAGTCCCTTTCGGCGGAGTCGGCGCCGGCTCGGACGGCGTGGCTCGGGTCTCTGGCCGGGCTTTGGTCGAGCCGCAACCTTCGGTCGATCACCTTTTCCCACTCGCTCCGGTTCGGAGCGACGGTCGGCATCGGCACGGCGATCTACCGGCTGCTCGAGATCCCGCTCGGCTACTGGATACCCCTGACGGTCGTGTTCCTCCTGCGGCCGGACTACTCGACAACCCTTCTCAAGGGTTTAGCCCGTTTTGTCGGGACGTTCGGAGGCGTGGCCGTGGCGTCGGCGGTGGCCGCCCTTGCCCACCCGGAGCCGCTGGCGGCGAGCGGACTCGCCGTATTGGGCGGCTGGTTCGCCTTCGCCCTGTACGAGGTCAGCTTCACCGCGTACATCGGAGCGCTCACGTTCTACGTGGTGCTCGGGATCTCGGCGCAAGGCCAGCCGGAGACGGTGGTCGGGCTGGAGCGGATGTTCTCGACGACAGTCGGGGCGGCGCTCTCGGTGGTTGCGACCCTGGCGTGGCCGCTCTGGGAGTCGGGGCGGGTGCGCGGGGTGCTGCGCGAAGCGTTCCTCTCGCAGGTGGAGTACGGCGAAGCGTTGGCGCGGCTGGTGCACGGAGGCCCGGTGGACGGCGCGGAGGAGGCCAGACACCGCACCCGGTCCCTGCGGGTCGAGGCGGAGCGTCTGCTGTCGGCGGCCCAGGTCGAACCCCGCTGGAGCCGTGCGGCAGACCCCGATGCGGCGGCGAGGAGCCTGGAGGCATTGAACGAGAACGCGGCGATCCTGCTCTCGCTCCACGCGCAGGCTTTGGAGCAAAGGGCGGGACGGGTCCCCGACGATCCCGACTCCCGGCAAGAGCTCCAGCGGGCGATCTCCTCCGCCCGGCTGTGGGCGGACCAGGCTGAGTGAACGGCTGGGCTACCGATTACTGGCTGGGCGGTGCGGGTTCTCTGCAAGCCCATTCCTCCTTCGGACAACATCGAGGAACGGGCTAGGCGTCAGGCGGGGACGGCGGGGCGGTCGAAGGATTCACGAGCCCGTTCCTCGAACGCTTTCCGTTGTTCGGGGGTGAGGGTGCGCCAGGTGAGGAACTGCCGGCGCACGTTGGCGAGGAAGCGCCGGTTGACGGTAGGCCAGTTCTCGGGGTCGCCGGCGAGGCGGGTCATCACCAGGTCGAGCGCATAGATGCCGGGAACGCTCGAAGGGCGCGCCGTCAGCTGGAGCTCCTGCGAGACGCCGAGGTCGTAGGGCGCGAGCCACGTGGTCACCTTGACGTGGTAGGCCCTTTGGTCCGGATCGCCGGTTCCCCAGATCTCGGTGCCGCTTGTGACAAAGTCGCCGATGGTGTACTCCTCGTAGGCTCGCAGCCACTCGCCGAGGAACTCCATGAGCGGGGCGGCCTCGACGGCGCTGATGCTGAACGGGAGCGGCAGGTTCCACTCGTCGCCCTCGGGGTCGGTCTCGAACGCCTCCTCGTTCATCGCCGGGGCGGCGATCTGGGCGGCTTTGCGCGCGGGGTAGATCGTGCTGAGGAGCACGACCGACATCACGATCACGGCAGACATGACGGCGGACGTCGAGCTGAAGTTCAGGGTCAGGCCGGGGAGCGTCCCGGTGGCGACGATGAACTTGGCGGTCCCCTGGGCGACGAAATAGCCGCCGACCGCGCCCAGGACGCCGTACACGAGCGACTCGGCGAAGAAGAGCATCGCGATGTGGTTCGGCGCGAGGCCGATGCTGCTGAAGATCGAGATCTCGCGCGTCCTTTCGAAGACGCTGGCGAGCATCGTGCTGAACACGAAGCTGGCGGCGATCACGAGCTGGACGACGATGAGGATAAGGCCCGTTCCCTTGGAGGCCTGGAAGACCGAGAACTGCCGCACCTCGAGGTCCTCGGGGTTCGTGCTCGTCGAGGTCGGGTCCTTCAGGACGGAGGCATAGAGGTTCAACCTCAGCCGGGGCATCAGGTCGTCCAGCGACTGCCGCGTCTCTTTGGGGTTGGCGAACCGGATGCCGATCGTGCGCAGATCGGCGCCCAGGCCGAGCGCGGTCTCGGAGGGGAGGATGAAGACGGAGCCGGGGTCGAGCCGGATGTACTTGCGGAAGGCCTGGTTGGCCGATCCGCTCTCCTGGTGCTCCTTCGACGAGAGCGAGAAGTCGGGCGGGAGGATGCTGTCGCCGTCGAGGTCGAGCGTCCCCCGCAGGATCGCCGGGTCGACGATCCCGACCACGGTGTAGTCGGTTCCCGCATACTTGACCTTCGCCTTGCCCACGTCGGCCGAGTCGACCTTCAGGGTTTCGGCGAGCGGCGCGGGGAGGATCATCACGTTCTGCTCGCCGGGCCGGAACCACCTTCCGCCGGGGAGCAGCGCCTCCTGGGGCCGGGTGATCTTCGTTTCGTCCGGTTCGAGCCCGAGCATGGCGCGGACCTCGGCGACGCGGTCGGCCCTTTGAAGGCTCAGGATCCCGGCGTCGCCGATGTCGGCGCCATAGTAGTAGGCGCGCCGGGCCACCGCCGCCTTGCCGGCGAATTCGCTCTGGATCTGTCGGTAGGTCGTCAACTGGAGCGCTTCCATCCCCGGGTTTCGGATCAGGATGCCGTTGTAGCGGGCCGGATTGTCGCTGGGATACTCGTTCAGCTGCAGCTCGGACACGATCGAGGTGAAGCTCAGGACGATAAACGTCATCACCACGAGGGTCAGGGTCGTGAGGATCGTGCGGGCCTTCCTGCGCCTCATGTTCGAGACGCCGAGGTTGAACGCCGCCATCGCCACGCTTCCCCGCCGGATATCGATCTCGGTGACGCCGCTATGGGCCTGTTTGACGAGCCGCAGCGAGGATTCGAACTTGCCGAGGATGAAGGTGATGACGATGAGGCTGAGGGTGCCCATCACGAAGGCGACGAAGATCATCGCCGGGTTCGATACGATCTCGAACGCCGGATGGATCAGCCTCAACAGGAGGAACGAGCCGAGGAAAATGGCGATTACCGCGACCAGCTGCTTGGTCAGGAGCCGGTTCGCGAAAACGAGCCGCTCGATGAAGTAGCTGAACGGAATGAGCAGGAACAGGTAGAAGACCACTCCGTTCACGACGTCGTTGGCGGTCTTCTGGATCACCGGGTGGGCGCGCAGGGCAAACCCCCACGCGGCGCGGGCGTGGCGGTCGGCGGAGGCCCAGTCGAACGCCGTCTGGGCCTGCTCGGCCTGGGCGATCTCCTCGGTCGCCTGCTTGTGGAGCGTCTCGACGCCCTCGCTGATGATCCGATACTTGTGGAACCGGTTCAACCGCGTCTGATTGATGTTCGAGATGTCGCGCGCGGTGTTCAGCGACGTATGGGGCAGGAGGCCGCCCGTGGCGATGGAGGCTCTCCCCCGGTCGGTCGGCCCGCCGGGCGCGAAGTACCCCTTGCCCGTCTCGTCGCCGACCTCGGAGTTCGTGAGCACCAGGCGCACCTCGCCGATCGCCGAACCGCCCAAGAGCTTGAAGGCGATGCCAGGCGCGAGGAAGACCACCTGGGCGTCCTCGATCTCGGGGTTCAAGCGCTGGTCGTTCGGCGGAGCGAAGATGCCGTAGTCGGTCGGCTCGGCGTCCGTCGCGGCGTCGAGCACGCGCAGGTCGGCGAGCGCCTTGAGGTCCTGAGGGTCGACGAGGTCGTAGATCGCGACCGAGACACAGGGGAAGACGACCAGCGGCGAATCCCGGTCGGTCACCTTCAGCAGGAAGGAAACGGGGTAGGAGAAGTCGCCGAAGAACCCGAGCGAGGCGGCGTAATCGATCTTGCCGGTCTTCCGATCGACGTGGAACCCGGCGAGTCGGGTCGGCGACTGGTAGGGGCCCCAGTAGGAGGTGGCGGGAGCGAGGCCGATGAAGCGGAAGCGCGCGTTGGATCCCTGGGTCAGCTGGACCATGTCCCCGCGAACCCCCATCATCGTCTTCTGGCGGCCCCGGACGGCGGTGATCGAATCGACGACCGGAATGTCCGGGACGAAACTCTTCTGCGGGTTGTAGTTGACGACCTGGCCGCGCACGGTGGCGAAGCCGCCGTACAGCGACATGCGCTGCGGCTGGACCGGCTCGAGCGGGATCCGGTAGTCGCTCGTCTCGTTCTTGGACGAGGTGTCGTTCAGAACGTGGTGCAGCAGGCATGCCACGGCCTGGGTCTGCCGGTGGACGTTCGCGAGGTTCACCTTGTCGATCGTGTCGAGGGGGGTGTCAGCCCGCTCTCGCCCGTCTTCGATGGTGGCGAAGGTCAGCGCGTTGACGCTGGCGTTCAGGAGCGGCTCGCAGTCCAGACCGAATTTGCCGGGAATGTTGTTCTTCCAGGTGCGGCTGTCCCCTTGGTTGACGGCGTCGGTCAGGATCAGGCGCGCGGGGCTTACCTGGGCCACCGCGGCGATACGGTCGGCGTGAGCCCGGAGGATCCGGGACGTCTGGCCGACGACGACCTTGGGTTCCCAGCGGTACTCGAAGAACCATCCTTCGCCGTAGCTCCCCAGGGCGCGAGAGCCGGAGGCAAGGTCCAGCGTGATCGTGAGCAGGGTGCTCGGCGCATCCTTCTGGATCAGGCTTTCGACGTACTCCCGGACCCCCTGCAGAGCAAGATGGTGGGCTCCGGAGAGCACCAACGTGATCGGGCGGCGATGGGGCCGCTCCTTCCAGACCCGGGCCATCTCGATCAGCGCGGCCATTCCGCTCAGCGAGTCCGCGCCGGGGGCGATGCCCGGGACGACGCTGATCGCATCGGCGTAGGCGAAGAGAACGATCCGCTCCCCTTTCGCCTGCGGGTCGCTGCCGGGGATGTCGGCGAGGAGGTTCGCGCTGTCCAACTCCTGCCAGTTCTGCTGGCACTTCAACGTCGCCGTCCGTCGCGCCATCGCCGCCGACAGGACCGCCGAAGAGGACTTGAGGGGCAGGTAGAAGCGGGGCACGTCGAGGGGGACGGCGACGAACTTCGCCTCGGCCTCGGCCCTCGGCATCTGGTCGGGCTGCAGGAAGACGATCGCCTTCGCTCCGAGCTTCGCCGCATTGCGCCATCGCGAGCTGGAGTTGAACTCCATGACGACGATCGATCCGCGCACGTCGATGCCCTTGAACTCTTCGAGGCGCCCGGTGCCACCGTAGATCAGCTTGCCCGAGACGTCGCAAGTGGAGGTCTGGGCAAGGTTCGGCCACAGCGGCCAGACCTCGACCGACTGCCCGTCGACCTGCAGCGTCCCCTTGGCTTCCGGGTCCGGAACGGTGACCTTGAAAGGCTCTCGGCGGATGTTCTGGAGTCCGAGTTCCCAGAAGCTCCTTTCCGCGTAGTCGAACGCGCGCTTCTCGGCGTCCGACCCGGCGAGCCGGGACCCGAAGCCGCTGACGGTTTCCAAGGTGCGTCCGAGGTTCTCGAGCCGCACCTGCGCCATCAACTCGGCGTAGGCCGCCTTTGCCTCCTCTTCCTTCGTCGCCGCCATGGCCATGCCGGACAGGAAGATCGTGGCAAACAGGATAAGAGCGCGCCTCAGGATCACGCCCTCTACATTAACACGCCCGGCGGCCGGTACGCCTGTTTCAGGGCCGGGGATTCGCCGAAAAGCCGGCTCGGGGAGGCCGCTAGCGCAGGTCCCACAAATAGGTTGCAGGACTGTTGATCTGGCCTCCCCAGTTCTCGCGCACCTCGCAGCCGGAGGCGAGGTGGCCGGGAGTCAGGTTCGCGACGCTGCCGTCGGCGTAGGCGACGGTCATATGCCCGAAGTGCCACGGCCAGGCTCCGCCGTAGACCGCCCGCGATTCGGGCTCGGACGACCATCCGATCCGGTCGTCGGGCACGAAGACCTGGCTGTTCATGGAGGTGCTGCCCACGAAGGTATCGATCCGCTGTCCCCCTTCGGCGCTGTACCGGCAAGGGGGCACCACGAGCCAGTTGCCGCCTCCGACCGGCCGGCCGATCTCGTCCCGCGACCAGACGGAGTCCACGTAAACGATCGTTCGGCTGGGATTGGCGATGTCGGTGGTCGAGCGCGGCGCGGCCCGCCAAAGGTTTCCGCTTCGGACGACGGGCGAGAGGTAGAGGTAGTTGTAGGCGACGTTCGAACGGAGCGATGCGGTGTAGAAGCGGGAGTAGGAATCTCCGGGGACGAGGTCCTGATCGAAGGTGGAGTCGGGCCTCGGGCGCTCGGAAGTGTCCGCGGGGCAGCGGAAGACGCTGAAGTCGCGGACATAGGGCAGGACCAGCTGCACCCACGTGCGGTCGTTGCGAGAGTTGGGCTCCGACGCCGGCTGGTGGTTCACCGGCATATAGAAATCGTCGTAGTCGGAGTTGTAGAGCCCGGTGGCGGCGGACAACTGCTTGTAATTCGAAATACAGGCGGCGCGAAGGCCCGCCTGCTTGGCATGGGCGAACACAGGAAAGAGGATGCCCGCGAGGATCATCACCACCGCGAGTACGACAAGCAACTCAAGCAACGTAAAGGCCCGTTTCGAAGGTGCCACTTAAACCACGTCTATTATAGCGTTCGGAAGATTCTGGCCCAAACCATAGACGTCAACTGCGCCAAGCGAAGCAAAACCGAGCTTCTCGTACCAACGCTCCAGCGACCGCTCGCACTGCAGGACCACCGGGTTTCGCTCCTGGGCGAGCACCCAGGCTACCATTTCGGAGCCGAGCCCCTGCCGACGCATCGAGTGCGCGACGCACAGGTTGTAGATCCCCGTCGCTCCGTCGGACCGGCAGAGCATCGCGGCGGCGGCGATCCCGCCGTGCCGGAACACCGCCACCAGGTCCAACCCCTTCGCCGCCGCGGTCGCGTGGGCGAGGTCGAGGCGCACCGCCTTCGGCTGGTGGTAGTAGAACTGCTCGAACATGAACCGGGCGACCGGTAGCCGCTCGCCGGCGGAAACCTGGACGACGTCGAGGTTGGAAGCCCCCGACGGCGCCGACCCCATCACCGTCATTCGGTACTGGCGCACGAACCCATGGCGGACGAGAAGCTCTCCGGGCCTTTCGGGGCGATCGCCGGGAAGCGCGTAGACCGTGAACGCCCGGCGGCGGGTGGCGAGGAGGGCGAGGCGCCGCGCGGCGTCCTCGCTCAAAGCCAGGTCGGCGCCGAAGTTGCAGACCGGGTGCTCCATCGGCCCGACGCACGCCCGAAACCCTTCGGCACGCAGTTCGGAGGCTCCCGGGATCGCAAGACCGATCCGGAAGTAGGTTTGGACGAAGTTCCGGCTCGCGGACAAGCCCGGTTCGACGATCATAGGACCGCGCTCCAGAAGATCCCGAATCCGAAGCCGCGGGTCGAGGCAGTCGTGGCGACGGCGAAGCCCTGGGCGATCCGGCGCGCGAGAACGAACTGGACGCTGCTGGGGGTGGCGAAGGCAGTGAGGAAGTTCTCTCCGCGGCCGTCGAACCGGATGAGGTCCACCCCGATCCCGAGGTCGGGACCCAAAAGGGCGTCGTACTTCACGCCGATCCGGATGGTGGGCGCAACGAGCCTGGGAGGGGCTTTGTAGGCCCCTCCGCCGAACTCGGTCTCGAAGAACCGCGCCACCTCTCTCAGCAATCGGCGCTGCACGAAGATCCCGCCGTAGTGGCCCGTGTCCAGCCAGAGCACCTGGGGTTCCTGCAGCTTCGAGAGGAGGGCCTCGGTGGAGGCCCTCGGGATGACGGTGTCGTGCCGCCCGGCGATCACGAACGATCTTCCGGGTGCCTGCCGAGGCAGGTAGTTGCCCGGCTCCACCGCCTCCAACTCCTCACGGAGGCGCGGTTCGGTATAGCCCTTCCGCCTCAGTTCGTCCCGCTGGGGGACGACCCGGGAGGAGTTCCAGAGAATGCCGGCCAGGTCGATCCCGCCGACCACGAAGGCGACGTCGCTGATGCGGGGCTCCACAGCGTACACGAGGGCCGCGACCACCCCGCCGAGGCTCGTGCCCATGAGGCCGATCCGATCGGTCCGGATTTCGGGCCGGCCGGCGAGGAAGTCGACGCACCGGCGGGCGTCCCACGTCGCCTGCAACATCACTCGTCGAAGTCGGTCGGGATCGGGTTCCACCGCCAGCTCGCCGGAGCGCCTGCCCGCCGGCGTCCGCGAGAGGTGGTAGGGGAGCGTCATGATGGCGGCGCCGATCCCCCTGCGGTTCAGCTCAACCGCGAACGAGCGCTCCGCGCGCAGGTCGGACGCTCCCCAGTAGTGAAGGATCAGGACGACCGGAACCGGGGCCGTCCGGGGTTCGGGCAGGAGGACGCGCAGCGGAAGGACGTTGTTCGACTCGAAGCGCGAAGGGTAGGGGCTCTGCAGGTCGACCGCATACTCGACCGCATCCTCGGGCCGCGCCACCTCGTGCCAATCGGGGAAAATGGCCGGAGGCGGCGCCGCGGCCACTTCAAGCCCGGTAACCGGCTGTTGCACGGGCGGGTCCTGCGACTCCGCCGGGACCTCCGGGAAGGCGATCTGTGCCAGAGTAGAACGAACTCCCACCACCGACAGCACGAAAATGATCCAAAGCTTGACTTGCGCCTTCATGGCTCTTGCTCTTCCCCAGGCCAGCCCTATTTCACCCGAAGCGGAACTCGAGACGGCGCTTGGGACGGCGGGCCTCTCGGCTAAAACGGCCCGTTTCGACGAAACGACCCTCCGATTCTTCCGGCAGGGAGAGTTTTCTACCCCACTGTACAACGGTCTCAGCGAGAACCCGTGGAAGATGCCCTTTCTGATGAGGGTCAAGAGGCAGGAACTGTCGGCATACGCGGGACGGCCGAGCGACTCGTTGACGGCGGGTGGGCTGTGGCTGGGATGGGCGACGCGCCGGACGCTGATCGGGAACCCCATCGCGGACGATGAAAAGGCTGCCCAGCGGGAGGCGGCCCTGAACGAAGTGCTGATCGAGATGCGGAAGCGGGGCGTGGTCGGCAAGGTACCGTCCCTGTCCCGCCTGCCGCCCCAGGTTCGAAAGGCGGCCGCTCTCGTGCTGTGGACCATCGTCCGGGTCCGCGACTATCGAGCGGTCGCCATCCGCGACATGGGTGACCCCGCCACCACCTTCCGCGCCATGACTTCGGAGTTCCCGGACGAAGGGCTGACGGCGACGGCAAACCGGATCGATCTCTACCGGAAGTTCCGCACGAACTATATGGCGGCCGGCGCGCACGACCTCCTGCTCTCCGTCCAGACCGCGAGCAAGATGCTCGCCGAGGTCCCGCCGGGCCTGAGCTACTCGACCTCGATCCCGACCGCGTGGGGCGAGATCGTCCTCACGGGCGGAAGCGCGACGACCCACGCGGACCAGGCGACGCTGCTGACCATCGATACCGGAGGCAACGACGTCTACCTGAACGGGCCCTCGACGAAGAGCCACCAGAACTGGTGCAGCGTTTCGATCGACACCGAAGGGAACGACAAGTACGTCGCCGCCAACGCGCTCCAGACGACGCCGGTGGCGCAGTTCACCGGGCGCAAAGGATCGACGCTTCCGGGGCCGGGGGGCGCCGTGATGGGCTATTCGGCGATCTTCGATCTGGGCGGGGACGATCTCTACCGCTCCCACGGCATCGGATTGGGCTCGGGCCGCATGGGAGTGGGAGCGGTCTACGATGCCGGAGGGAACGACGTCTACGACGCCTACGCCGATTCGCAAGGGTGCGGCCTGTTCGGCGCCGGGATACTGGAAGACGCCGGCGCCGGGAACGACCGGTACCTCGGGTTCAACCAGGTGCAAGGGGTCGGCCTGACCCAGGGGTTCGGCTACCTCGTGGACCGGGGCGGGAACGACGAGTATGTCTCGAACGACGAGACGATCGACTTTCCCTCCCCCCAGAGCGCCCAGCATAACGTGGGCATGTCCCAAGGCGCGGGCAACGGCCGGCGCGCGGACTACCTGGAGGGGAATAGCCTCGCGGGCGGGTTCGGCGTGCTTTTCGACCAGTCGGGCGACGACCGGTATCTGTGCGGGGTCTTCGGCCAGGGCGTCGGCTATTGGATGAGTGTCGGCGCGCTGTGGGACGGCGGCGGCAAGGACGCCTACTCCGGGCAGTGGTACGTGCAAGGCGCGAGCGCCCACTTCGCGATCGGGTACCTGGAGGACGAGGGCGGGGACGACGAGTACCTGGCGCCGATGAACATGGCTCAGGGGGCGGGCCACGACTTCAGCGTGGGCGTGTTGGTCGACCGGTCGGGGAACGACCGCTATACCGCGCCGAACCTGTCCCTCGGAGCAGGGAACGCCAACGGGATCGGGTGGTTCGCGGACCTCGCCGGCAACGACGCCTACGCCTCGAGCGGGATTACCCTTGGTCGAGGGGCGGAGGCTCCCGGGCAGAGCCTGAGAGAGCGGGGCCTCACGCTCGGCGTTTTCATGGACCTGGCCGGGCAGGACACCTATCCGGCCGCGGCGGCTTGGGCGAAGAACCAGGAGCGGGCCGCGAACTGGACCCGCCAGCTCGCCGACCCCTCCGAAAGCCAACTCGGCGTCTTCTGGGACCGCTAGCAACGCAGGGGTCATCCGGCTTGAATGCGGTGCCCCGGCACCGCTCTACCAGAGCGGCACGACCCGGATCCCTTCTACCCGAGGGAGAAGGGTTGGGATGAGGGGTCGCAGGCGCGAGAGAGCCGGTCTGCGAGCCTCCTAGGCTGCCCGAGAAGCCTCAGCAACGGAGTTGTGGCACCCTCGACCCCTGGTCGTCCGAGGCTTCGTCCGGCTTGAGAAGGTTTAGCAGGCGGGTTGCCGCAGACCGACGCCCGGGGAAACGTGCCTCGGGAGCTACTTGGTCTTTCCTTGGTCCAAGCCGTGCATCGTTCCCATGAGGGTCTTCTCGGCAGAGCCCACGTCGCCCGACTGGATGGCGCGGAGGGCCATCGTGACCTCTTGGGCCTCGGCGGTGCGGCCTTCCTGGACGAGCAGCATCTGCGTCTTCTGAAGCTCCTGCATCGCTCCCATCTGGGTGATCATGCCGGTCTTGAGCCCCATGACCGTCTTTTCGACGACCCTCGAGGCGGCCGCCAATTGGGCGGCGCCGGAGACGCGAGAGTTGGGCGGCGCGGAGTAGCGGGCGCTATCGGCGGTGAACTCGATCACGAAGTCGAGGTCCTGGGTCCGGGTCGTACCCGACTCCAGGTCGTCGTAGACGAGGCGTCCCGAAGCGACGCGGTACCAACCGAGCGGGTGGTTCGCGAACTCGAGGTCGAAAACCTGTTGGATCGTGGAGCCCCTCTCGATGTCGGCGAGCGGGATCTCGACCTCTCCGGACGTCGCCTGCTGCGGCCCGCGCATCGTCACCCATCGGGCGAGCTTCACCGTCAGGCGAAGGTTCTTCGCGACCACCGTCATGAGCTTCTCGAGCTCGGTGCGGAAGATGTCCGGGATCATCTGCGGCTGGGGGATGAAGTAGTAGTTGCCGCCGGACTTCTTCGCCATCGACGCGAGCAGCTCCTCGTTGTAGTCGGGTCCGAAGCCGAGGAAGGTGACGGTGATCCCGCGCGTCTTGATGTCGCCCGCCTGGTTCACGAGCGACTGGAAGTCCTTGATGCCGGTCGTGGGGTCGCCGTCCGAGAGCACGATCATCCGGGTGGCGCGGCCGGGGTCGGGGGTGGCGGCCAGCTGTTGCGCGCCAAGGCTCATCCCTCCGTAGAGGTCGGTCGTGTTTCCGGGCATGAGGCGTTGGATGCCGGCCTTGATCGGCTCCTTGGTGGTAACCCGCTGCGGAGGCATCAGCACGTCGACCGTCTCTTCGAAGGTGACGATGCTCAGGACGTCGTTGGGTGTGAGCATGTCGACGACGTAGGAACAGGCCTGCTTGACATACTCGAGGGGAGCGCCCTCCATCGATCCGGAACGGTCGATCACGAGGCAGAGGTTCATCGGCGTGCGGACGCCAGGGCCGCCAAAGCCGACGGGCGCGCCCGTGCCGGCGGCGAGTTCGAGCAGGAACTGCTCCCGCGCGGGGCCGTTTGCCATCGTCGCCTCCCTCCCCGGAACGATCTCGACCGTCAGCGCCTCCGCCTGGCCCACAGGCGCCATGGAGGACGTCCGGTTCGGGTCCGGCATCTGGGAGGCCGACATCGCCTGGGTGCGGTTCGGGTCGGCGGAGAGCGGGGCGCCGATCAGTTGCGTTCGGTTGGGATCGTTGGTCATGGCTTTGGTCCGATCATGAAAGCTGGGGCCAGCACGTTGCTTCGCCGTCCGGGAGGACGGCGTCACGGGGCGCAGTCGCCGCCGAGGTCGGCGGCGCTACGGTTGTCATGCGGCCTCCACGCGGAAGGTGGTGGCGCCGATCCGGAGGAGCGTTCCCGGAGGCGCCTGGGCCTGCTGAACCCGCTGGCCGTTCACATAGGTGCCGTTGGTGCTGCCGAGGTCGGTCACGGTGAGTCCGCCGAGGCCCGGCGCGAGGGCGGCGTGCCGGCGGGAGGCGTTGGTGTCGTAGCCCATCGGCACCGCCGCCGACTCCCGGCCAAGCTCGATCTGGCTGGGGACGGGGAACCGTTGCCCGGCGAGGGGGCCGTCCATGGCGATGAGGGTGAATCCGCCGGCCGCGTAGGCCTGAGTGGGCATGGCGGGAGACGGGGCGCCGACCATCTGCGTCGGCTGGCTGGCCACGGGAGGAGGGGCCATCGCCTGGGTGGGCTGCATCGCACCGGGCGGCATGGGGTACGCCTGGGTCGCGACCGGCACGGGGCCCGGGGCGGCGGGGGCGGCCTGCATGGGGATTCCGGCGGGGGCTCCCATATCCGGCGCCCGCTGGGGCGCGCTCACGTTCTTCATCAGGAAGACGAGCTGGAAACCGCCGATCTGCATCTGGGCGCCGTGGAACAGCGGGCACTGCTGGATCCGCTGGCCGTTCACGTAGGTGCCGATGGGGGATCCGCCGTCGGTCAGCCAGTACTGCCCTCCCGACTTGCTGATCGTCGCATGGACGGGGGCGACGTTCGCGTCGCCGAAGAGCGGGATCTGGGCGGTTTCGCTGCGGCCGATGAAGGTCTGCGACGAGTCGATCGCCCATTCCTTGCCTTCGTTTCTTCCGAGGATCAGGCGGACCCATGCGCTCCGGGTGAGGAGCTCGACCAGACCGATAAACAGGGCGATCATGCCGCCCAGCAGGAGGAAGGTGAGGGCGCGAGACGGTCCGCCGACCTCGCCTCGACTCACGCCCTGGAGCGTCAGGTTGGCGCCGGCGGTCATCGCCCCCAAGGGATCGAACAGCAATCCGGCGACGGCGGAGCCGATCGCCCCGCCGGTCGCCCCCTGAACGATCTTCTTGGGGTTCATGCCCGCGACGCCGATCGCCGCACCGAGGAAGATGCCGATCGGGACGAACGCCAAGGTCCGGGCGACCATCTGGAGCGGGATGATGCCGGAGGAAAAGATCGAGCCGCCGAAGATGCCGTAGACGAGCGCTCCGCCGAGGTTGTGACCGATCGTGATGCCGATCGCGCCGAGAACGGTGCCGAGGGCGACTCCCCGAAGCGTGTGGACGCGGCCGCCCCGCAGGAAGCCGTCCAGACCGCCGACGGCGAGGCCGACGAGCGCGCCGAGGAGCAGGATCGCCACCCGCTCCCAGCGGTCCCACTCGGTGGCGGTGACCTTCGGGGCGAAGGGCTCGGTGAAGAGCCAGGCTAGAAACCCCGCCGCGGTTCCCGCGACCAATCTCAGCAGAAGTGCGCCCATCGGTTATGCCTCATACCGGAAGCGGACCGCACCGAACTGGACGGTATCGCCCGGTTTCAGAGTTGCTTCTCCTTGTAACCGGACGCCGTTCACATAGGTTCCGTTCGTGCTTCCCAGGTCTCGCAACACGACCTGGCTGCCCGACCGGGTCAGAGTGGCGTGCCGGCGCGACACGGTGGACTCGTCGGGAAGGCTCAGGCCCGTTCCTGCTTCACGCCCCACCGTGAGTTCCCCCTCCTCGAGCGGAAGCTCGTCGCCCTGGTCGTTCAGCAGCCGAGGCTGGCCGGTGGCCACGGCCGCCATGGGTGCCGCCACCGGCACCGTTGCAGGGGCGCCCAGGATGTCTGGCGCCGCGTCGTCGAGGACGATCTTCTGGGGCGGCTCGGGAGCCGGAGGGGGGATCGGCGCCGGAAGGTCGGCGGGCTGGCCGTCGGATGCGGTACCGGGCTTCGGAATCTGTACGCCCAGGTCCTCGAGCTTGGTCGTCACAAGGTCCTGGTTCTTCTTCATGAACTGGATGGCGAAATAGACGACGGCGATCGCGAAGGGGATGCCCAGCAGGTAGACGATGAACCGTCCGATCGGGCTGGGGTCGGGCATCGCCTTCTCCTTCTTCTCCGCATCCGACGCGGGCCGGGCCGGCGCGGCGGACGGGGTCGCGCCGACCGTCTCGGCCTTCTCGGGAAGGGCGACGGAGAGGGTCGGAACGAGTTCGGGACGCTGGAGGCCGATCGTGAACAGCTGGGTGACGGGGGCGGCGTTCTTCCCCTCGGACTTATAGCGAACGGTCACCTTGAGCTGCCCCGGAGCCACGGCATAGAAGGTGGCGGTGCCGTTCGAGGACGGATCGAGGAACTCGGAATGCTTCTGTTTGGGATCCTGAAGCTCGACCTGGGCGGCGGCGACGGGGCTGCCGCCATGCGTGACCGCCACCGCGACCGACCCGATCCGATCGTAAGCCTTGACCGTCCATTTCCCCTTCGCCTTCGCGACCGGCGTCATGGCGACGTTCCCGCTCGCCTTGTCGAGCGCGAAGAGCATGGCGCCGGGATCGACGGAAGGGACCGGGACGTCGACGGCGGTGGCCTTGGCCGGGACGACGTTCCGGGGGGCGGGGTCGGCGGCGCTCGCGACCCACACCTCGCGCTCGGCGATGTCGGGAAACTCGACGCTCACGGACTTTTGGGCGAAGGAGGCCAGGGGAGCGAAGGCCAGCAGGGCGCAGGTCGCGCGCCCCCAGGATCGCATCGTTCGGCAGATTGTGTTACTCACGGTTGGACCATTCGGGCGCGCGCCTGCGGCAACATCGTGGCTACATCGCTTGCCTTGTACCCGAAAGGACCGATCAGATCGGCGCAAAGGTTCGCCGCATATCCGTGCCAGAACATGCCACAGCCTGCCGCGAGCGCGTCCGGGAGGGACTGCGCCATCAGCGTCGCCAGCATGCCGCTCAAAACGTCGCCCATTCCGCCCGACGCCATACCCGGGTTGCCGGTCGGGTTCACGAGCATGGGATGCTCGCTCGAACCGACGATGGTGTGCGCGCCTTTGAACAGCACGCACTTGCCGGTCGCGTCTCGGGCCTGCTGCACGGTCGCGAAGCGGTCGCTCTGGACCTCGGCGGTGGTGGTCCGGAGGAGCCTCGCCATCTCGCCGGGATGGGGGGTCAGGATGCAGTCGGGACCGGGGAGATCCAAACCGTTCGCCACGGCGTTCAGCGCGTCGGCGTCGACGACGCACGGCTTGTCCCACTCCTTCCAGACACGTCCCAGAAACTCGACCACAGGCGCGTCGTGGGTCATGCCGGGGCCAAACACGGCCGCCTCGCATTTCGACATCTGGGCCAGCACGATCGGCGCCGCCGAGGGAGCGATTCTGCCGTTCTCGCCCGGCAGCGGCAGCAACAGCGCCTCCGGGACCTGCGCCGCGACGGCGTCGCACACCTCGTCGATCCCGGCGACGGTAACCAATCCCGCGCCCACGCCCAGCGCCCCCATCGCGCTCAGCACCGCCGCTCCCCTCATCCGCAGGCTTCCGGCGACGATCAGGACGGCGCCATTGTCCCCCTTGTGGCTGGCGCGAAGACGCTCGGGCAGGAGGCTCGACACCCAGTTACGGTCGATCAGCATGGCTTCGGTCGGTTCCTGCAGGAGGTCCTCGGGGAAACCGATGTCGGCGACGCTCCAATAGCCGGAGTGCTCGAGCCCGATCCCCTGGAAGAGGAACCGCTTCGGCAGCCCGAAGGTGACGGTCCGAAGCGCCCATACGCTCTCGCCCAACTCCTCCCCCGTGTCGCAGGCGATCCCGCTCGGCACGTCGACGGCGACCGTCGGCACGCCGCTCCGGTTGATGGCGAGGATCGCCTCCTTGACGACGCCGCGGACCTCGCTCCTGGCTCCCGTCCCGAGCAGGGCGTCGACGATCAGGCCCTTGCACCCGAGGCAGTCGAGTTTTCCCTGGAATCGGGGCTCAGAGGCGAAGATCGGCATCGCGCCGGCCGCCCGGGCAAGATCGAGCTGTTCTTTCGCGTCGGGCGACAGCCGGGTTTCGTCGTCGGCGGCGACGAGGCAATCGATGCAGTAGCCGTTCTCCTTCGCCAGCCGTGCGACCACGAATCCGTCGCCGCCGTTGTTGCCCGGGCCGCAGAGGATCGCCAGCTTCCCGCCCTCGGTGAGGAGCTCGGAAACCGCTTCAAAAACGGCGTTTCCCGCGCGCTCCATCAGGATGCGGGAGGGAATGCCGCGCTCATGGATGGCACGGCGGTCGATTTCGCGGCTCTGGGCTGCGGTAGCGATCCACATCGGGCAATCGCTTCTACGCATCGGCAGGATCGGCTGTTATCCGCTCGACGCGAAGTAGCCGCAGATCGCCGCCGCAACCCGCATGCACGTATCGCTTCCCTTTCGGGAGGCGGCGAAGGCGCTGGATCGACTTGGCGCATCGGAGGCAGCGGTACGTCACGCGCTGCCTCGGGATGTTGCGGCAGACTTCGTACCGGTGCCGGACCACCGGATCCAGCCCGAGTTCGCGCATCGCGCCGCGCCACTCCTTGCCATGCCCGGCTGCGGTTCTGCCGTGGCGCGCGACGGCGAGGAGGTGCGCGTACTCGTGGAGGAGCGTCTCCCGGACCATCGCCTCGTCCCGGAGGACGTGGACGCTGAGGCCGATCACGCCGATCTTGAAGTACGCCATCCCGGCCGTCACCCGGTAGGGCTTCCAAACGATCCGGGGCTGATAAGGAAGGGGATGCGCCCGCATCGTTTCGGCGAGCAGGGCTTCCGCGTAGGGGGCGAGCGCGGGATCGTGCATGGAGGCTACCGGTCCCCTCCGGCGGCCAGCAGCGTTCGCACCCGGTCGACGTCGAGCGCCATCTGTTCGATCAGGCCCTCGAGGGAGGCGAACTTCTCCTGGCCGCGCAGCCTCTCGTGCAGGAGGAGGTCGGCGCTGTAGCCGTAGATCGTGTCGCCGGGGTAGTCCAGAAGATAGGCTTCGAAGCGCCGGTCCTGGCCGTCCACGGTGGGGCGGGTGCCGATCGAAGCCGCCGTCTTAAAGGTTCCCTTCGCGCAGACGAACGTGCCGGAGTAGACGCCGTCAGCCGGAACGACCTGGTCGAAGGAGCGGGCAAGGTTCGCCGTGGGGTATCCGAGCTTCGCCCCGAGTTTGTCACCCCTGACGACCACGCCGGAGATCGTGAACGGCCGACCGAGCAGCCGGGCCGCGTGGGCGACGTCGCCGGCCTCGACCATCGCGCGGATGGCGCTCGAGCTCACCCGGTGAGACTCGACCTGGAAGGGAGGGACGACGACCGTCTCGATTCTTTGAGACAGCCACTCGGTGTTTCCCTCCCTGCCGTTCCCCATCGCGAAATCGTGCCCGACGACGAGGCGATCGGCGCGGACGGCCTTTCGCAGGATGTCCTCGAGAAACGTCGACGCCGACATCCGGGACAGCCACGCGTTGAACGGCAGAACCACGGTGGCGGAGACGCCGAGGGCCTCGAAGCGCTTGAGGTTCTCTTGGAGCGGGGCCACCAGCTTCGGGCATCGGCTTGGGGCGAGCACCGCCGCCGGATGGCGGTCGAAGGTCACGAGGACGCAGGGCTGCTCCGCCTCCCTCGCCTTGGCGACCGCCCGGGAGATGACTTCGGCGTGGCCGAGGTGGACGCCGTCGAAGGTGCCGATGCAGCCCACCGCGCTCTCCCATTCCGGCCGGAGTTCCTCAAATCCGAAGTGCACCTGCATGAAGGAAGAGGATACCGAGCGCTCCGGGCGTTTGGCCGCGAATCGAGTGGGGTTACAATGACCGCACCTCGGATGAAAGCCCTCCCGTTCCTCGTCTTCGCGCTCTGTCTCGCCGCCGGCTGCAGCAAGGGCGGCTTCTCCAAACGGGGGTCGGGGGACAGCGGAACGCTCCGCTACGCCCTGCCCGACAACCCGACCACGCTCGATCCGGGACGGGTGCAGGACACGGAGACGATGGACGTGCTCCAGAACGTCTTCGAGGGGCTGGTCGGCTATGACGAGAACAACCGTGTTTTGCCGGTGCTCGCCGAGAAATGGACGGTCGAGAACGGAGGCCGGACGTACGTCTTCACGCTCAAGGCGGCGTCCTTCCACGACGGCGGGCAGGTGACGGCGGATGACGTTCGGTGGACCTTGGAGAGGAACGTCGCCGAGGACTTCCAGTCGCCGATCGCCCGGGATTACCTCAGCGACATCGAAGGGGTTGCCGAGTATTCCGCGGGGAAGGCCGCCCGGATCTCCGGGATCGAGGTCGTGGACGACCGGGTGCTGAAGCTGACGCTGGACAAGCCGAAGCCTTACTTCCTCGGGAAACTCACCTATCCCTGCGCCTTCGTTCTCTCGAGGAAAAGTGCAGGCCGCGAGGAGTTCAAGGACGTCCGCCAGGCGGTCGGCACGGGGCCTTACCGGTTCGAGGAGTATCTTCCCGGACAGTCGGTGACCCTGGCCGCGTTCCCGGACTACCACCGGGGTGCGCCCCGGCTGAAGAGGATCGTTCGCCCCATCCTGAAGGACCCTTCGACGCGGCTCAGCAAGTTCAAGAGCGGCGAACTCGAGTATGTGTCGCTTCCCCGCCAGGACCTTGCGGCCGTCCACGCCGACCCTTCGCTGAAGTCTCGGCTGCAGTTCCTGCCTCGCCCGACCTTCTTCTACATCGGCGCGAACCCGCGGCAGTACGCCCCGTTCAAGGACCGGCGCGTACGGCGAGCGATGGCGATGGCGATCGACCGACAGAAGCTCGCGGACGAAATCCTCGGGGAGGTGCCGGCCGCCTGCGGAATCGTTCCTCCCGGGGTCCCGGGGCACCGCGAAGGCGCTCGGTGCCTGCCGTACGACCCGGAGGCGGCGAAGCGGGAACTCGCGGCGGCAGGCTACCCCGGCGGCAAGGGCCTCCCTCCGCTCACGATCACCATCCGCGACCAGGCGGTCGACTTTCGACTGGGGGCCGAGGCGATCGCATCCGACCTGCAGAAGAACCTGAATTGGCCGGTCAAGGTGCGGACGATGGAGTTCCGTTCGCTTTTCGAGGCGAGGAACGCGAAGAAGCTCCCTTGCTACCACGGCAACTGGAGCGCGGACTACCTCGATCCCCAGAACTTCCTCAGCATGATCCTTTCGGGCGAGGGTTCGCTGAACTTCGACTCTTACTCCAACCCCGAATTCGACCGGCTGTGCGCCCTTGCGGATATCGAGCAGGACGAGCCGAAGCGGCTGAAACTCTACGCGCAGGCGGAGGATATCGCCCTCCAGGACGCGGCTCGCACCCCGGTGTACTACGGCCGCGACGCGATCCTCGTAAGCCCCCGCGTCTCGAACCTGAAGCTGAACCTCTTCGGCCTCATGCCCCACCGGACGACGGAGGTTGGGTCGCCGCCTACCACGTCTGCTCGTCGCGCGGCTGTCGCCTTGCGATCATCACGAGGGTAAGGAGCACGACCTGGCCGGCGAAGGTCGCCGCCAAAAGGAGGGGATTGCGCCACAGGTGGGCGGGCAGAAGCATCTCCGGCGTCGCCTCGATGCTTCCGCGGTTTGTCGTCCAGAGGACGAGCGAGGCAAGCAGCAACGGGAGGTAGGCGATCGGCAGCGTGAGGTTCAAAGGGAACGAAAGGCGGCCGTTGCCGAGCAGCCCGGGCGCCAGCTCGGAGGCAAGGACGAGGGCGAGGGAAGCGGTGGCGGGGATGCCGAGGACCACGCTATAGGCGCTGAAGTCCTGGGCGCCCTGCCTCCAGACGGCATAGGCGCCGATCGCCGCCGGGCAGAGGAACAGCAAGAGGGCGCACTCGGCCGCGAAGTAGGCTACGTCCCGCCGCTTCAACCGCTTTACTCCTGGACCGGGGGAGTCGGAACGCTCTTTTCCTCAAGGATCTGATCGTAGATTTCCTTGCGATGGACGGACACGTTCTTGGGGGCGCGGATCCCGATCCGCACCTGTTCGCCTCGAACTTCGAGCACCACCACCTCGATCTCGTCGCCGATGATGATGCTTTGGTGTAGCTTCCGTGTCAGCACCAGCATAATTCATTGCCCTCCTTGGCCCCGTCCGTCACGACGAGACTGGCTTCGGGCGCGATGACCTCCCCCACAGAGGTTTGTTTTATCCATTCACCCGTTCCGCATGCGCAACCACCGGTTGATAGTAGTATACGCGTCTGCCGCCAAGATGTGGAAGGAACCCCAAAGCCGCTGCAGACGACGGTCCTTTCCGCAATAATCGGCTGCTAGAGCCGGAAAAAGAAGGTCGATCCCTTATGGGGGGCGCTTTCCGCCCAGACGGACCCGCCGTGGCGCTCGACGATCCGCTTCACGTTCGCAAGGCCGATGCCGGTGCCGGGGTACT
>DASWVS010000311.1:0-4092 GCA_036401135.1 Fimbriimonas sp. | reverse complement strand
GACCGGCAGATGCCTCAAAACGTCCTCGAAAAGCTCCTTCGTTCCGAACATCTGGGCTCCGCCGCCGGTAAGGACCACGCCTCCGGGAAGCATCGCCAGATAGCCCCCCTTCTCGATCTGCTGCCGGACCATACTCGCGATCTCGCGCATGCGGCTTTCGATGATCTCGCAAAGGACGCGGCGCTGCATCGGGCGGAGCATGATCTGTCCCAGCTGCATCACCTGGACCGACTCGCGCTCAGGAATCAGCGTCGCCAATGCGCCGCCGTCGTCGACCTTGAGGCGTTCGGCCTCGTCCGGCGAAGTTTTCAACAGCTTGCTGAGGTCGCCCGTAACGTGCCCCGAGCCGACGGGCAGGCAGTAGCTGTAGGCGATGGATCCATTGGTGAAGACGGCAAGGTCGGTCTTCCCGCCCCCGATGTCCACCACCGCGGCACCGAGTTGGATCTCCTCCGGCGTGAGCACGCCGATGCCGGACGCCAGAGGCCCGAGCACCATCTGCTCGACCCTCTTCCCCGCCATCTCGACCGCCTTCTCGGTGTTCTGGACGTGCGTTCTCTGGCCGGTCACGACGTAAGTCGTCACCTCGAGCGTCGACCCGTTCAATCCCACCGGGCGTTGGATTCCCCGCTGGCCGTCGATCTGGAATTCGCGTGGAAGCGCCTGGATCTGTTCCCGGTCCGGCGGGATCATCACCGCCCGGCTATGGTTGATCACCTCCATGACGTCCTGGTGGGTCACGTGGCGCGCGGCGGGAACGATCGGTTTGATCCCCTGGGCGTTGTTGCCTTCGATGTGGCCGCCGGAGATCCCCACGATGAAGGATTCGAATTCGGTGCCGAGGTCCTTCTGCAGTTTACGCACGGAGGCGTCGATCCCTTGGGAGGCCTCTTCGAGATCCGTCACCACCCCGCGGGTGATTCCTCGGCAGGGCGTCGAGGCCACCCCCAGGATCTCCATCCCTTCCTCCAAAGCTTGAGCGGCGATTGCGGTTACTTTCGTGGATCCGAGGTCGAGGACAGCGACTAGTTCCGATCTCATGGGTTGATCTCAGGCTGGGCGGTCGGCTGGACCACCATCGTTCTCTGTAGTTTGGCTCGTTCCCGCGCGTCCTGGATGCGCGTCAGCACATATCTACGGATGAGGCTGAGATTCGTGAAAATGCGGGCGCCGAGGATCAACGCGATCGCAATGTAAAGGTTGATAAAGATCTGGTCTCCGAACCACACCAGAAGCAGCGCGATGAGGACGTTCGACAGGAAGCCGCTGAAGAAGACGTCGTTTCGGAACTTGCCTTCCAGCCCGCTGCGGATGCCGCCGCAGATCGTGTCGAGTCCCGCGAGGCAGGCGACAGCGAGGTACTGCCCGCCGAGGCCCGGGATGGGCTGCACGTTCATGGCCAGCGCCAGCGCGGCTCCGATGACGACGGCGATGATCGGGATGAGGATCACTTCGTTTCGTCCTTCGGCTTTTCCTTGGGGGCGCGCGCAAACCGCTTGGTCATCTTGCCCGCGAAGGCGGGAAGCCGAATCTGCTTGAAAGTCTCCAACTCGACCATCGCCGGGTTCTGGCTTCGAATCTCGGACAGCACCCCGCCGGGCAGGTTCATCCCCCCGAAGAGCTCCTTCGAATCGCCGATCGCTTCGATCGTCACGGGCGCGGCGATCTTCATGTCGTTCACGAGGATCGTCGGGCCGACGCAGCGGAAGGAACTGCCCGCGGCGACCCGGATGCCGTCCACGGCGATCGCTTCGGCGCCGCCGGAGAATAGCTCGTTCACCACGCGGAGCACGTCGGAGTCGTGGATGATGCCGTTGTTGGCGAGGATGGCACCCATCTCGATGTCCTTCTGCGCGTTCGGATCGTCCTTCAGGATGACCCTGAGCCCGGGGCCCTCGACCTCGGTGAGGCCGGCGAACTCCTTGGTTTCCTGGAGGTTCTCGTTGAGCAGCTTCGCCTGGCCGCTCTGCTTGCCGAGCGCGTTCTCGAGGTCGGTCGCTTTCGCCTGAAGCCGGTTGACCTCGGCGCGAAGCTCCTCGAACTTTTCGATGTCGATGGTGCCCTCGTTGATCCGCCTCGCCTGGTCCGCGGCGAGGAAACCCATGCGAGTCGAGCGGTTCTCGCCGGTGACCCACGCCATCGAAACCATGAAGCCAAGCACCAGGCACATGCCTGAGACAGGCCATACCCAGGGCTGGTTGTTGATGCGAGATACGAACGGGTTCACGGTACTTGGCTCTTCTTACGTATGATCGACGGGTTTTCAGGCGCAGTCAGGTTGATTTCGGCGACATTCGACAATTCCGCCGGGTTTTTCTCCAGCCTCTCCTGGAGAATGCCCAGCTTTTTGCCGAGGTCGGTCGGGGAACCCAGGACTACGCGCCCGGTACCGATATTTAAGCACACCGACCCCCGGTCGTCGACTTGAATCAACAAGGGTTCTTTCGGCCAACTCTCCCGGGCGCGCACCGCCAGATCGGCGATGGCGACGGACCGCCAGGGAGCGGCGATCGTCGCATAGACGTGCGGCTCGCCTCGGGGCAGTTCGAGGATGGGAAGCTCTTCCGGCAGCTCGTTCGCGGGGTAGAGGACGCCGTCGATCGTGAGCGCCAGGTTGTCGGTGTTCCGGACCCTCGCGACCGGGCGACGATAGCGGACCGTCAGCCGCGCGCTCCCGAAAATGTTGCGCGTCAACTCGGCGCTCCTCACCTCCGGAAGCGACATCACCGCGGATTCGACCTCTCGGGGCTTCACCAGGGCGCAGGGAACGCCCTGAAGCCCGCCGAGGATTCGCGACAGCCTCGGCTGGTCGAAAGGCTTGGCGCCGTCGACCCACACCCGCGCGATGCTTGTGATCGGCGAGAAAAGCAGCCCGGCGGCCGTGTTGACCACGAGCAGCAGCCACAGGAACGGGCCGAGCCGGACCCTCGTTCGCTTACGCTTTTGCCGCATGCCTCCTCAACGCGTCCTCGACCAACCGCCGGCAAAGCTCCTCGAAGGAGATCCCCATCGCCTTGGCGCTGTTCGGCAGGAGCGACGTCCCCGTCATCCCTGGCAGCGTGTTGACCTCGAGGACGTAGATCTCGCCGTCGCGGACGATGGCGTCGGTTCGGGTCGCGCCGGCGCAGCCCAGTGCACGGTGTGCTCTCAGAGCGAGCTCGCGAGCCTTTTCCAGTGTTCCCTCGGGAAGACGGGCAGGAACGATCTCCTCAGTGGCTCCGGGCGTGTATTTGCTCTCGAAGTCGTAGCGGCCGCTGATGGGTGCGATCTCCACCGGCAGCAGCGCTTCGTCATTCAATACCGGAGTCGAGATCTCCATCCCCTGGACCCATTCCTCGACGAGGACGCTCTCGTCGTAGAGGAAGGCGCGCTCGAGCGCCTTCGCCAGCTGATCGTCCGTCTCCACGAAGCTGAGGCCGACCGTCGACCCCTGCGCGTTCGGCTTGACGATCAGGGGCGCCGCGAGCGGCACCGCTTGGTCGGGACTCGACAAGAGCACCCCCCGAGGCATCGTCACCCCCGCCGCTTCCAGAATGCGCTTGGTCATGGCCTTGTCCATTGCGAGCGCGCTGGACTGGATGCCCGAGCCCGTGTACGGTATGTGCAGGAGCTCGAAGAAGCCCTGGATCGCGCCGTCTTCGGCGTTCGTGCCATGGACGGCCAGGAAGGCGACGTCCGGCCGGTCTGGGCCGGTGAACGTGCCGACGTCGCCCTTCTTCAAGAGAACCTCGGCGACGTCGACCATGAAGGATTCATATCCCAGCCTCTGGAGGGCTCCATGGATCGCCCGCCCGCTGAGGATCGAGACCTCCCTCTCGGCACTGTCGCCGCCGTAGCAGACGGCGACTTTGAGGTTGGCTCGGTCCTTGGTAAGCTCCTTGACCAATGCGGGGCCGAAATCGCTGATGTTGCCCGCACCCATGCCGACCACCACATCCCCCGGCTTTGCCAGCTTGCGAACCTCCATCGGCAGGAGGTGGCGGCTGGGGATGTAGTGCGCCGGCTTGTCGATTCTCTCGGCGATGCGTGCCGACGAGACGCCAGGGATCGGATCCTCGCGAGCCGGATAGATATCGGTCAGGACGACGACGT
>DASWVS010000310.1:0-10157 GCA_036401135.1 Fimbriimonas sp. | reverse complement strand
GGCGCCGGCGGAGCGGACGATCTGCCCGCCCTTGTTCGGCTGGAGCTCGATGTTGTGCACGAGCGTACCGAGGGGGATGTTCTTCAGCGGGAGGGCGTTGCCGGGGAGGATGTCCGCCTCGGGGCCGCTCTCGACGAAGGCTCCCACCACGAGCCCCTTCGGCGCGAGGATGTAGCGCTTCTCGCCGTCGAGGTAATGGAGCAGGGCGATGCGGCAGGTGCGGTTCGGATCGTATTCGATCGCGGCGACCTTGGCTCGCTGCTCGTCCTTCTCGCGCTTGAAGTCCACGGCGCGATACTTGTTCTTGTTGCCGCCGCCGCGGTTGAACGAAGTGATGCGGCCGTAGCTGTTGCGGCCGCCGCTCTTGGTCTTACCCTTGGTGAGCGACTTCTCCGGCTTGCCCTTCGTGACCTCTTCGTAGGTGCCCGAGATCTGGAAACGGCGTCCAGGAGACGTTGGCTTGTACTGTTTGGTAGGCATCTTCTTAGACTCCGTAATCCTCGAGCATCTGGCCCTTCCCGAGCGTTACGATCGCTTTCTTGCGGTCCGGCTCGTAACCGACGCTGCGGCCTCGGCGCCGGGACTTACCCAGCACCTTGATCGTGCGGACCGACGTGACGGTGATCGCCTGCTCTTTCTTCTTGCCCTCGTTGTAGATAGCTTCGACGGCGGCCTTGATCTCGAGCTTGTTCGCCTCGTTTGCCACGATGAACGTGTACTTGCGAACGAGGTCCTCCTCGGTGACCTGCACGTCCTTCTTGCTCTCGCCCGCCTTCTTGGCTTCGTTCTTCAGGCGCTTCTGCGCCGACTGCTCGTCGCCATAGGAGAGCGCCACGGTCTTTTCCGTGATGTGGGGTCGAATGATAACCCCATAGGGGAAGTTCTTCACTTGGCCCAAACCTCCTCGATCTTGGCGAGAGCCTCCTGCGCGATGACGACCTTATGCGCCACGAGCAGATCGCGAGCCGAGAACGCCTGCGTCTTGACCGCCTCTTCCTCGCCCTTGACGGAGGCGGGGGCGGTCCGGACGACGACGTTCGGCAGGTTGCGGAAGCTCTTGTAGGTGACTTCGTCGTAGCCCGGGAGCACCACGAGCACGCGTCGGGTGTCGGCGAGGCCGATGGCCGTTAGAAACGCGAGCGCTTCCTTGGTCTTGGGCTCGGCGAAGCTGATCGCGTCGATCACGCTGACGTTGCCGGCGTCGAACTGGGCGCCGAGGATCGTCAGGATCGCAGCGCGCCGCTCTCGCTTGTTGACCTTCTTCGTGTAGTCGCGCGGAGTGATCGCGAGCGCCATTGCGCCGTGGGCGTAATGCGGCGATCGAGTCGAACCCTGTCGGGCGCGACCGGTCTTCTTCTGCTTGTACGGCTTACGGCCGCCACCCCGGACTTCGGGGCGCCCCTTCGTCTTTTGCGTGCCCTGTCGAGCGTTCGCCTCTTCGGCGACGATGGTGCGGTGCAGGGTCGTATGGCTGGCGGCGACGTTTGCGAGCTTTTCGCTCAGGGTGTACGTGCCGGCATCCTGGCCGTCTTTCCTTTTGATTGTTACTTCTGCCATTTCGCCTTACCTCGCCGCCTTGTCGATGACCACGAGGCCGCCGTTCGGACCCGGCACGCTTCCGTCGATGAGGAGCAGGTTTCGCTCGGCGTCGACCTTGACAATCTTCAGGCCCTTCTGGGTCACGGTGTCGTAGCCCATCTGGCCCGGCTTCTTGACGCCCTTGAAGACGCGCTGAGGGCCGGTCGCACCGCTCGAGAGCGGCCTTCGGTGGGTCATGTAGCCGTGCGTCATGTGCTGCCCTTTGAAGTGGTAGCGCTTGACGCCGCCCTGGAAGCCCTTGCCTTTGCTTTTGGCGGTGACGGTGATCTTCTCGCCCTCGGCAAAGATTTCCGCCGTGATCTCTTGGCCGAGGGCGAGCCCGTCGGTCGAGTCCACGCGGAACTCCTTCAGAGTCCGGAGGTTCTTGGTGACGCCCGCCTTCTTGAGGTGGCCGTACTTGGGAAAGGTGATGTTCCTTTCCTTCGCCTCTCCAAAGCCGACCTGTACGGCGGTGTAGCCGTCGGTCGCCTCGTTTTTCAACTGTGTCACGTAGACCGGTCCCGCTTGAACCACGGTTACCGGCACCATCTTGCCCTCGTCGGTAAAGACGTGGGTCATGCCGATCTTCGTTCCCAGGATTCCCTGGATCATGTTGCCTCCTCGCTTCCCCTGCGCCACGCGGCATGTCGTCGGCCTAGGCCGCTCTGACGTTGCCCCATGATCGGGGTCGTCCTGCCTGCGGTGCTTTGAAGCGTCGCTCGCCAACTTCGCCGGGCGCGATCACGCGCATCGACAGAAGTCGCGAACAAGGATCATACCCGATGTCACCCCGGAGGGGCCCTACTTGCCCGTGTTCGAGGCGAGGCGGCTTCGGGCGAGGTCGACCCCCCGGCGGGCGAGGCTGACGAGCCGCAGTTTCGACGTCCGGTTCAGGTCGACCCATTCGCACCGGTCGGTCGAGTTGTCGGTTTCGTGGATCAGTTCGCCTTCGAACGACTCGGCGAGGTAGATGAGGCGCAGAGCCTGCATCTGGCCCTCGGGCACATGGAACACGTCGGTGTCGATGTCGATGACCTCGCCGAGGCGGACGGTGAGGCCGGTCTCCTCCTTCACCTCGCGGATCGTCGCCGCCTTCGGATGTTCGCCGAACTCGATGCCGCCGCCGGGAAGGGTCCAGCTTCCGGGCGAAGATGTGGCTCGATTCAGACGGCACAACAGGATCTGGCTCTTTCGCAGAATCAGCGCATAGCCAGCGACCCGGGTCCATCTCCTGATCTCGCTCACGCCTTCAGTATGCTAGAATCTGGGTTCGCCCCCAAGACGGGGCTTCGAGAACTATGAGCGAAGAAACCACTAGACCCATGCGCGCCGACGGGCCGGCTGGCGCCGATCCCCGCCTCGGTGCAGCGCGTCCCGACAAGGACGCTCTAGAAGGTGGCCCTCGCGGCCGTGGCAAACGGCGCCGCAAGGTGAGCTACCTGACCGCCAACAAGATCTACAAGGTCGACTACAAGGAAGTGAACATCCTCCGGCGCTTCCTGAACGACCGAGGCAAGATCCTTCCCAGCCGGCAGACCGGCAACACGGCGAAGCAGCAGCGCATGATCGCCGAGCAGATCCGGCGAGCGCGCGAAATGGCGCTCCTGCCGTTCGTCGTCAAGGAGATGGGTTCGGACCGCCGCGAAATGGGTGGTCGCCGGCCCAGGCCTCAAGCGCCCGCCGCCCCTCAGCAAGAGCCGGCAGCCGCTCCGGAAGCTCCGGCAACCACGGAATAGCCGTTTCCCCTCTAGGCTTCGGACTCCACGAAGCCTAGAGGATCGTCTTTCCCAGCAGGGAGGCGACCCACTCGACGGCGACGATCGCCGTCGAGTTCATCGTATCCACGATCGGATTGGTCTCGACGACGTCGATGCCGGCCAGCCGGCAGTGCCCCCCCGGACCCGTCAGGGTCTCATGGAGGAGCTCGGCAAGGAGATGGGCCTCCCGGTAGCTGAGCCCGCCTCGAACCGCCGTCCCCGTCCCCGGCGCCAGGAACGGGTCCAGCACGTCGACGTCGAACGAGATCCACAGGTGGCCGACGTCCCGCGCTCGGAACCACTCCGCAACCTTCCCGACCGTCGCCTCCACGCCCCGGCGGTCGATGTCGTGCATCGTGATCGGGAGTCCCTGGAGGTTCGGCTTCTCCCCCTCGTCCACGTCCCGCAGGCCGTACCAGGCGACGTTTTCGAGTCGCAGCGCAGGTCCCGGCAGCAGTTCCTCCCTCAACCTTCGCCACTGGAGGTCGGCCACCCCTTCCCTTCCGCTGGGAAGGCCGGCGAGGGCGGCGACGGGCATGCCGTGGATGTTGCCGGTCTGCGAGGACCCAGGGGTATTGACGTCGGCGTGGGCATCGATCCAGAGCAACCCGACCTCCTCGCCGTGGGTCTGGAGGGCCGAACTGATGCCGGCGACGGCGAGCGTATGTTCACCTCCCAGCACCAAAGGCAGGTGCCCTTCGGCAAGGCAGCGGCCGGTTTCCGCCCGGAGTCTTCTGATCGTCGCAAATACGGCGTCGAAACCGCGAAGGCCCGACCCGAGGTCGCACGTGCGGGGGACTTCGACGTTGCCGGCGTCCATCACGTCCAGCCCCATCGCCCGCAACGTTTCCTCCAGCCCGGCGAGCCTCAGCGCGTCGGGCCCCAGGCGGCTGCCGAGGCGTTGGCCGCAAAGATCGAAGGGAGCGCCGATGATCTCGATCACGCGGGTGATTATACGTGGCAGGTACCCTTCAGGCTCAATGCGAGTCGGCGTGGTTGCGATCCAGGGCGATTATGAGAAGCACCTAGCCGCTCTCGAGCGGTCCGAAATCGACGGGCTGGATGCTCGCGAGGTGAGAACTCCCGAAGAGCTTGCCCAGGTGGACCGCGTCATTCTCCCCGGGGGCGAGAGCACGACCGTCGGACTGCTTCTGGAGCGCTACGGGCTCGGCGATGCCCTTAAGAAAGCCGCCGGCGAAGGCATGCCGATGTGGGGCACCTGTATGGGGATGATCGTCTTGGCGAGAGAGGTGATCGGCAAGCCGGGTCAATACACGCTCGGGCTGCTGGACGCCCAAGTGAGGCGCAACGCCTTCGGGGCGCAGGTTCATAGCTTCGAGGACGAGGTGCGGATGAAGGGCTTCGACGAGCCGGTACTCGGCGTCTTCATCCGAGCGCCGGTGGTCGAGGAGGTCGGTCCCGGAGTCGAGGAATTGGGTCGTTACGACGACAAGATCGTCGCGATTCGGCAGGGCAACGTCGTCGGCACATCGTTCCATCCGGAGCTAACCGAGGACGTCCGCCTCCACCATTGGTTCGCTCGCCTCTAGCGACCGAACGACTGCCTAACAGCCATCGTTGCCTCGGCAGCCTCGCCCCGTCAACGGTTTGGCGCAAGCAAAGACGGCTGCCGAGGCTTCCTTGATACGCCATACCAGGCCCTGCTCCAACCATACAGCGCGGATATCCAATCGCCGATCAGATCGTTCATCCGGGGGGAGCCCTCGCTCAGGCGAAGGCCACTAGGTCGGATGCGAATCCTACTCGACCGTTACGCTCTTCGCGAGATTGCGGGGTTGGTCGATCTCGCAGCCCCTCAATCGGGCGACGTGGTACGCCATAAGCTGCATCGGGATGATCGAAAGAAGGGCGTTCAGGTAGTCGTAGCGGGTTTGGGGGATCCGGACCACGTGGTCGGCGACCTTGTCCGAGATCGTGTCGTCCTCGGTCGTGAAGGCGACAATCGTGCCGCCTCGGGCCTGGACCTCCTTCATGTTGCTCACGACCTTGTCGCGAACGCTCGGGTCGGTCGCGCCGAAAACCGCCAGGACCCCCGGCTCGACCAGCGCCAGCGGCCCGTGCTTCATCTCGCCCGCCGGGGATTCCTGCGTCGGAACGTAGGCGACCTCCTTCAGCTTGAGCGCACCCTCGAGCGAGACGTTGGCGTCCGCGCCTCTGCCGAGGAAGAAGCACAACTGGGTGTCCTTCACGCTCTGGGAAAGCGCCAAAACCTCGTCTTCCAGGCAGAGTGCTTGCTCGGCGAATTCCGGCATCCTGGCCAATTCGGACGCCACATCGTCGACACGGACGCCGGGTGTTTCCCGCACCTGGGCGATATAGAGGGCGAGGAGGTTGAACACGAGCACCTGGGCGGTGTAGGCCTTGGTGCTGGCGACGCAGATTTCGGGCCCGGCCTGGGTGAAGATCGTGCGGTCGCACTCCCTGGCGATGCTCGAACCGATGACGTTGACGATCCCGAGCGTCCGAATGCGCTTTTCCTTGCAGAGGCGAAGCGCGGCGAGGGTGTCGGCGGTTTCTCCCGACTGGCTCACGAAGATCGCGAGGCTCTTCGGCGACAGGACCGGATCCCCATAGCGGAACTCGGAGGAGTAGTACACGTCCGTCGGTAGCCGGAGGAGCCGCTCGAACAGGTGCTTGCCCATGAGGCCGGCATGGTAGGCGGTGCCGCAGGCAACGATGTTGACGCGGTCGACATCCATCCAGACGTGCTCGCCGAACACGTGGTCCAACCGGATGCGGCCTTCGTCCATCCGGCCGGCGAGGCAGTTGCGCATCACCTCGGGCTGCTCGTGGATCTCCTTCGCCATGAAGTGCTCGTAGCCGCCGCGCTCCGCCGCCTTGACGTCCCAATCGACGAACATCGGCTTGACCGGCCGCTCCCTCCCGTCCAGGTCCACGACGCGGATCGCATCCTTCGTGATCGTCGCGATCGTGTCCTCCTCGGCGACGACGACCTGCCGGGTGTAAGGAAGGAGCGCCGGGATGTCGGAGGCGAGGGCGTTGAAGCCTTCGCCGACTCCGAGGACGAGCGGGCTCGCCTTTCGCGCGGCAACGATCTTCCCCGGCTCGTCCTTGCTGACGGCGACGATCGCGTAGGCTCCGCGCAGCCTCTGAACGCCGTGTCGTACAGCTTCCTCCAGGGGCATTCCCTTCTGGTACTCCTCGCCGATCACGTGGGCGGCAACCTCGGTGTCGGTTTGCGAGTGAAACTCGTGACCCCGAGCCGTCAACTCCTCCTTCAGCTCGAGATAGTTCTCGATGATGCCGTTGTGCACCAGCGCGACCCGGCCCAAGCTGTCCAGGTGGGGGTGCGCGTTCTCATCCGTCGGCCCTCCGTGCGTCGCCCATCGCGAGTGGGCGATCGCCATTTCGGCGTTCTGGGGGCGATCCTGGAGGAGGGCGCCGAGGTTGTTCAGCTTCCCCGCCTTCTTGAGGATCTGGATCTCGCCGTCCTGCAGGAACGCGATGCCCGCGCTGTCATATCCGCGATATTCGAGGCGACGGAGTTGGTCGAACACTACATCGACCGCGTTTCGAGGACCCACATAGCCAGCAATGCCACACATGAAGGTCCAAGTTTACAGTCTGAAACGTGAGCGGCCCGCCGTTGCGCCGCGACAGCGGAACAGGGAGCAACGATCGATACCACCTTGGCAGGGTCGGATTGCAGGGGTATGGTCTCTGCATGCGCGTCCTCGTTACCGGCGCCCTCGGAATGCTCGGCTCGGATCTTGTGGGCGAGCTTGGCTCTCGGGGTTTCGAGGTCGTAGCGACCGACCTCCCCGAACTCGACATCACCGATCCGGTTTCGGTGGGCTCGATCGCATCCCAGCGCTTCGGGCAGATCGAATGGGTCGTCAACTGTGCCGCCTACACGGCGGTCGACAAGGCGGAGTCCGACGTCCAGCGGGCGACCGAGATCAACGCGTTCGGACCGGGCTACCTCGCTCGCGCCGCGGGTCTCGCCGGTGCCAAGATGGTGCATCTCTCCACGGACTTCGTGTTCGACGGCAACGCCTCCACCCCTTACCGAGAGGACGATCCGACGAACCCCCTCGGAGTTTACGGGGACACGAAACTGGCGGGCGAGAAATCGGCTCTCGGCGCCAACCCTCAAACAATCGTGGTGCGAACGTCCTGGCTCTACGGGCCGAACGGTCCGAGCTTCCCCCGAACGATGATCCAGGCGCACGAAGCGGGGAAGCCGCTCCGGGTCGTCGCTGACCAGTTCGGCAACCCCACCTACACCGCCGACCTGAGCCGCGTCCTGGTCGACCTGATCGAACGGAACGCGTTCCCGGGGGTCTATCACGCCTCGGGTCCCGAGACCATGTCCTGGCGCGATCTGGCGGGCATCGCGATCGAGACGTGGTCGGGCAGGCCGGCGAGCGTCGAGCCGATCGCCACCTCCGACTGGCCGACCCCTGCCCAAAGGCCGGCATATAGCGCCCTATCCTTCGACAAGGTCGCAAGCCTCCGGATCGAGCCGATGCGCCCGGTCCGGGAGGCGATGGCCGACTTCTGCCGCCGCCTTCGAGACAACCTGACGGGCTCCGGTATAACGGGACGATGATCTTAGTGCTGGGGGGAGCGGGCTACATCGGCTCGCACATGCTGAAGCTGCTGCGGGAGCAGGGCGAGAAGCATCTGGTTTTCGACAACCTGGAGCAAGGCCACCGTGAAGCCTTGCAGGGCTCGCCGCTCTTTCAAGGGGACCTGCGGCGGAAAGAGGACCTCGAACGGGTGTTTCGCGAGAACCCGGAGATCGACGTGGTCATGCACTTCGCCGCGTACATCGCGGTAGGGGAAAGCGTTCGCGAGCCGGGCCGGTACTACGAGAACAACACCTCCGCCGTCCTCCAACTGCTGGAAGCCATGCGGAGGCACGGGGTGGCCAAGTTCGTTTTCTCCTCCACCGCGGCCGTCTTCGGAGAGCCCCAGTACGTACCGATCGACGAGAAGCACCCTCAGGCCCCCACCAGCCCCTATGGGGCGAGCAAGCTGATGGTGGAGCGAATGCTGGACGACTTCGACGTCGCCCATCAAACGAAGAGCGTCTGCCTCCGGTACTTCAACGCGGCGGGCGCCGATCCTGAGAACAGGATCGGGGAGGACCACGATCCCGAGACGCACCTCATTCCGGTGGCGATCCTCGCGGCGATGGGCAAGATGCCGAAGCTGAAGATCTTCGGGACCGACTACGACACTCCCGACGGCACGTGCGTCAGGGATTACATCCACATCCTCGACCTCGCACAGGCGCACCTTCTCGCGGTGCGCCACCTGCGCGACGGAGGCGAGAGCCGAAAGTACAACCTTGGGAACGGTCAGGGGTTCACGGTCCGGCAAGTGATCGAGACGGTCGAGCAGGTCTCAGGCCTGCCGGTCCCGCACGAAGAGGGCCCCCGGCGCGCAGGGGACCCGGCAAGGCTCATCGCAAGTTCGGACCTCGTGCGTCGGGACTGGGGCTGGCAACCGAAGTACACCAACCTTGCCACGATCGTCGGGCACGCCTGGGAGTGGCACCGGACGCACCCGGACGGCTACCCGCCGAACTAGGGGAAGCCTAGTCTTCGAGGTGTTCGACGATCCGGTCCACGTTGTGGTAGCCCGGGAGCGGCGCCTGGACCGATTGCTCCCAGCGGAGGAACTTGGCGTGGCCGTCGAGGAAAGTGAAGTTCGACCCGCTGTCGTTCCACGGCTTGCGCTCGATCCGGCTGGTGAACCAGTCCTCGGCGGGCTCGCCCTCTTCGGAGCCGACGTACCGGGCAAGGTCGTCCCAATCTGCCGTGCCCTCGTCGGTATAGGCCGATCCGGGCCAGGGGTGGTAGTCGTCTTCGAAATGGTTTCGGAAGCGTAGGGCGACGATGATCTGCTCGGCAGGCTTGCTGCTGACGGTGAGCGCGGATCCGTGGGAATAGAGGCCGTTCAACGAGTAGTCGGATCTCGGCGTGACCGTCACCCCTTCGTGCTCATCGACCACGTCGGTACGGCTGTAGGCGGGGGTTCGGAAGACGTCCCTGCTCTTCACGTACGGATAGAGCGCTTCGAACCAACGAAGACCGTCTTCGTGGTGCGCCGTGACCATGCTGTGGTCATCGTTGTCGTTGGCATACAGCATGATCGCTTTGCCGATCTGGTTGAAGTTGGACAGGTCGGCGGTTTTCTTGGCGGCGGCCTTGGCCTGCGAGAAGACCGGGAAGAGGATCGCGGCCAGGATCGCGATGATGGCGATCACGACGAGGAGTTCGATGAGGGTGAAGGCTTTCGTCTTGGGCGTCATGGTCAGGCTTTTGTCTTATACCCTACCGGGGTATCCTTCGCTACCGGGTCTTCCTTTGTTATCGGTTTTCTACGTCAGGTTTTTAGGGCAGGTCGCCGATCGATAAAGGTAGCGTTAGGAAAATGACATGAAAGAGAACGTCAGCAGCGATGCCAAGAAGCGGCTCGCTCGGATCGCTGGCCAGGTCCACGGCCTGCAGAAAATGGTCGACGACGAGCGCTACTGTGTGGACATCCTGACCCAAGTGGCCGCCCTCCGCGCCGCACTGGACCAGTTCGGAGTGCTGATGCTCTCGACCCACCTGGAGAACTGCGTCTACGGACACGACCACGCGGACGAATGCAAACACATGTCGCCCGAAGAGCGCTTGGACGAGATCAAGGTCACGCTCAACCGCTTCTTGAAGTAAAACCGAGCCATGCGTGGCGCGGTTGCGGTGGATCTCGGCGCGTCTTCCGGGCGAATCGCCGCAGGAAGACTGATCGACGGAAGAATCGAGTTCGAGATCATCGAGCAGA
>DASWVS010000309.1:0-4013 GCA_036401135.1 Fimbriimonas sp. | reverse complement strand
CGGCCCGGGAACCACAACCTACACGAACATCGCGAAGGTCGTCCTCTGGATCGACTTCCCGCACTCGGGCAAGATCTGGCCCGGCAACGACATCCCCGGCTTCTGGGGCATCAAGACCGGACTCTGGAGCGACGGATCGGTCGTCGGCCACATGGACGGGCACGCGGCGTTCTATAAGGGCACCAAGCTGATGCCGAACCTGAAGTCGGACGGCGAGCTCGTTTATCCGGACCTCTGGGGCCTCGGCGGCCAGGGTGGTACGCCTCCGGACAACGCCTGGGGCAGCAACCACCCGGACATGGAAGGCAAGAGCTTCCACTGGTGGGGCACCAACTGGGCCTCGCCTGAGAACCAGTAAGGATCCTCGGGAGCCGGGCTGTCCCGGCTCCCTTCCACTGAAGGAATGTTGAATATGCGTTCGAAATTCATACTCGGGATGACGCTGTGCGCGTTCGTTCTAGGGCTCTCCGGGTGCAACGTCGGCAATCCGCCGAGCGGCATGAGCGGCGAGGAAGCCAAGGACTACATCGACAAGATGCCGCCGGACCGCAAGATCCGCGCGATCGCGGGCTCGCCGATGCCTCAGGCGGAGAAGGAGCAGCGGTACGCCGAGATCGAGAAGGAGACGGGCGTGAAGGCGTCCGACGTGCTCGGCCAGGCGGGCGGCCCCCCGATGGGCGCGCAGGGCACCGGCCGCTAGGGAGCGCAGGCTTCAGCCTGCATGGGTCCGCAGGATTCGTCCTGCGCGGCGTCGCGTTAGAATAAGCCATGCCTGAACCTCGAGGCTGGCACTCTCGCGGCTACCTTCCCCACCTCGACGCGGGGTCGGTTCCCCAGTTCGTGACCTGGCGACAGGATGATGCGATGCCGGCGTCGGTAGTGGAGCGATGGTCCGAGGAACTCCGGCACATAGAGGACGAGGAGCGGTCGAAAGAACTCGTCCGCCGCATCGAGGCGTACTGCGACGAAGGCCACGGTTCCTGCCTGCTCCGAAATCCCGAGGCGTCGCGGCAGGTGCAGGAGGTCCTCTTCGCCCACCACCTCGAACTCTATCGGCTTCTGTCATGGGTTGTGATGCCGAACCACGTCCACGCGATCCTCGTGCCGCAGCCTGAGGTGACTTTGGAGTGCATCATGCATCGGATCAAGGGGGCAAGCTCTCGCGCGGTCAACAAGGTCGCCGGACGATCCGGCCGGCTGTGGCAGCCGGAATATCGGGACAGGGTCATCCGCAGCGCCGAGCATCTGGAGCGTGCAACGAAGTACATCGAGTGGAATCCGGTGAAGGCGAAGCTCTGCAACGACCCGAAACACTGGCACTGGAGTTCGGCAAACGAGGATTCGCAGCATCGTCTTGAGTTGCTTATGAAAGATCGTCCTGCAGGATAAATCCTGCGGACCCATGCAGGATGAATCCTGCGCTCCCTTCCATATGTTCATCACCATGCTTGCGTTACTTGCCACCGGCAGCCTCCTCCTCGGAGGGGACGTCTCCGAGATCCCTCGGATCGAGGACGAGGGGGGGCGGTACCGCTCTTACGGGCGGGAGCAGGACCCGTTTGCCTTGATGAAGCAGGCGGGGTGGAACTGGGTACGGTTCCGGATCTGGAACGAGCCGAAGGACGGATACTGCGACAAGGAGGCCACCCTCAGGCTCGCGAAGCGGGCGCATGCGCAGGGGCTCAGGATCAGTCTCGACTTCCACTACTCCGACTGGTGGGCGGACCCGGGCAAGCAGAACAAGCCCGCCGCTTGGAAGGACCTGCCTTTCGACGGCCTCGAGAAAGCCGTCTACGACTACACGAAGGAAGTCGTCGGCGCGATGATCGCCCAGGGGACGCGCCCGTACATGGTGCAGGTCGGGAACGAGGTGATCGGGGGAATGCTTTGGCCGGACGGGAAGGTGAGCTCGAACGAGCCGGAAGGCTGGAAGCGGTTCGGGCGGCTGCTCAAGTCGGGCCTGAAGGCAGTGCGGGACGCGCAGGGCGAGGGCCCGAAGATCCACACGATGATCCACATCGATCGGGGCGGCGAGAACAATGCGTCGGTCTGGTTCTTCGACCACCTGGCCAAGCAGGGGGTGGAGTTCGACGCGATCGGGCAGTCGTACTACCCGTTCTGGCACGGCAGCCTTTCAGACCTGCGGGAGAACCTGAACGACCTGGCGAGGCGATACCGGAAGGACGTCTACGTCGTGGAGACCGCGTACCCGTGGAAGTGGGACGAGCACCCGGGGCCGCACGTCTACAACGGCGGCAAGCTGCTGGACGGCTTTCCGGCGACGCCCGAAGGGCAGGCGGCGTTCGTAGCCGAGCTGAAGAAGATCCTGCGCGAGGTCCCCGGCGGCCGGGGCAAAGGGCTTCTCTACTGGGCGCCGACGTGGATCACAACGCCGAAGGACCACTCTGACTACGAGAACCTGGCGACGTTCGACGAGAACGGCAACGCCCTCCCTGCTTTCCGCACCCTCGGCGAGCGCAGGCTTTAGCCCCACTTCGACGGTGTGTTGCGCTACCTGGAATGGAACCCGGTGAAGGCGAAGCTCTGCACCGATCCGAAGCACTGGCACTGGAATTCGGCGAACGGGGACTCCGTGAAAAGGCTGGAGTTTCTGGGGGAAGATGCGGCCTGAAGGCCGCGGCCCTTGTGCGGGCGGAGCCCGCGCTCCCTGGGCGGGGGGCGAAAAGCCGCCCCGCGCTTTCGGCCCTCTACGGGGATCGGAAGGACAGCAGGACGTAGTCCAGCGGCCTCACCGCCACCCCGTCCACCACCGACGGACGTTCGGAGGCGTTGAGGTAAATCCGCACCTTCTCAAGGCCCAGGGACCGCTCGAAGGCAAAAACGCCGTTTTGGTCGTCGGCGACGAGGGTCTGGTACGAGCCGCGGCGCAGGGCGGCGTTGTCTTTGCGAAGGCGAATCATCTCCTTGTAGAACTCGAACAGGCCCTCGTCCCACTTCGAACGGTCCCATACCATCGGGCCTCGGCTGAGGGGTTCCTTGCCGCCCTCCATCCCGATCTCGTCGCCGTAGTAGATGCTCGGGACGCCGGGATAGGCGAACTGGAGCAGGATCGCCAACCGCTCGCGCTTCCGGTCGCCCTTCATCACCGTCCTGAGGCGTTCGGTGTCGTGGCTTCCGAGGAGGTTGAACATCGAATGGAGGGTGGCAGAGGGGTAGTCCTCACGGATGAGGCGCAGGGCACGGTCGAACTGCGTGGGCGTGGTGGTCCGGTAGGCGAGGAAGTCGAGCACCGCCTTGCGCCAGCGGTAGTTCATGACCGCGTCGTGCTGGTCGCCCTGCAGGTACTCGTGGGCGTCGCCCCACACTTCGCCGAGGATGTAGGCGTCCTTCTTCGCGCGCTTGACCTCGGTTCGGAACCGGCGCCAGAAGTGTTGGCTCACCTCGTCCGCGACGTCGAGCCGCCAGCCGTCGATGTCGGCCTCCTTGATCCAGCGGGTGCCGACGTCGAGGAAGTAGTCGCGAGTCGGCGGATTGTCCTGGTTCAGCTTGGGCATGGTGGGAACGCCGGCGAAGGTCCGGTACGTCTTCTGCCCCTCCTCGACCACGACCGGCTCTCCCATTAGGAAGAACCAGTCGCGGTACTTCGACTTCAAACCGTTCTGCCGCACATCGCGAAAGGCGAAGAACTCGGGGCTGCTGTGATTGAACACCGCGTCGAGCATCACCTTGATGCCGCTGCGGTGGGCGTCCTTCACCAGCGCTTTCAGGTCGTCGTTCGTCCCGAACCTCGGATCGACTTTGAGGTAGTCGCTGGTGTCGTAGGCATGGTTGTGGAGGGAGTCGAAGACCGGGTTCAGGTACAGCCCGCTGACGCCCAACTCAGTGAGGTGGTCCAGGTGGCGGCGGATGCCGGCGAGGTCGCCGCCAAGCCGGATCCGCCAGGTCTGCGGCGTCGGTCGGGTGCCCCAGGGCTGGACGTCGGGCCCGTCGTTCGCCGGGTCGCCGTTGGCGAAGCGCTCTGGAAAGATCTGGTAGAAGACGGCGTCCCGAAC
>DASWVS010000308.1:0-2599 GCA_036401135.1 Fimbriimonas sp. | reverse complement strand
CATGCGGCTCAGATCGATCATGACCAGCGCGCAGAGGTTGAGCGCGTCCAATATATAGGACCGGTCGCTCGTGGCGTCGAGCGTATTCGGGATCGGGGCGGTGAAGCCCAGCTCCTTCGCCGTCATCTCTCGGTCGATGGGGAAGCCCGTTCCGGCCAGTGCGGCGGATCCAAGCGGCGAGTAGTTGGCGAGCTCGAACAGGCGCTCCGCGCGCCACCCATGCCGCTGCAGCTCCCAGAAATGGGCCAGCAGATGGAAGCCGAGCGTAATCGGCTGGGCTCGCTGCTGGTGGGTGTAGCCCGGCATGAGCGACCCCTTGTGCTCCTCGGCGAGGTTCACCAGCAGATTTTGGAGCGCCTTGATCTCGTCCATCAGGGCGATCAGCTGGTTGTGGAGAAACAACCGGGTGTCGGTCGCCACCTGATCGTTGCGGCTGCGGGCCGTATGCAGCTTGCCGGCGACCTCGCCGACCAACTCGTACAGGCGCGTCTCGATCGCCGCGTGGATGTCCTCGGCGTCCATGGCCAGGCGATCCGGCCCCTCCTCATGGATCCTCTCGAGCCCGTCGATCAGGGTCCTCGCCTCTTCGGGGCTGATGATGCCGGTGGCGCCCAGCATCCGGGCATGGGCCACGCTCCCGACGATGTCCTCCTGCCAAAAGTTGAGATCCGACTCGATCGTCTGTCCGAAACTTTCGACCAACTCGTCGGTCGAGCCCTCGAAAGCACCACCCCACAGCTTGCGCATACCGTCCTAGGTTAGCGCATCCAGGAAGCGAAACGGCGCGAGCGTCACGAAGCCGAACTTTGAACGTCCGCTTGTTCCCGGGCCCTGGCTTCCGCGACCAGCCAATGGCTGAATCGGTCGGAGTAGCCCCGCTCGATGAACATCCTTGCGGCGCCGGACTCCTCGCCCTGGAAATCGAGCAGGCTCAGCTTCGCATCCTCCAGGAGTTCGGTCACGTCGGTGCTGAGGGACATGATCTCCTGCTCGACCTCCTCGGGAGGATGCACTTCGTACCTCATCCGATGTCCGCCGATCTGACGTTTCATGCACGTTAGACCGGCGGTCGCTCGGGCGGGTTCTGACGCTAAGCGATCGTATTTTGGGCGTTGGCCTCTTCCGACGAAGTCTCGTCGACCTGCGGCTTGCTCTGCACGAACGTCTCGGCGAGGCGGTAGGGCTCCTCCTTCTTGCCGGGAAGCTTCTCCGGAGTTCGGTGATCCAGAAGCCTGGGGACGGCCTGCAGGGCGTTCATCACTTCCATGGGCACCGCCATTACGACCGTGTTCGCCGCCGAACTGCCTAACGAGTCCAGCGTCTGCAGCGATCGGAGCTGCAGAGCCCCGGGCGAAGCCGCCATGGTCGACGCCGCCGCCGCCAGGTTCTCGGCGGCCTCCCGGTCACCCTCGGACTTCGTGATGTTGGCCCGCTTCTCCCGCTCGGCCGAGGCCTGCCTCGCCATCACCCGCTTCAGGTCTTCCGGCAGGAGAATGTCCTGGATGCGGATCGCCGCCACCTCGAGGCCCCAGCCGACGATCTCCGATTCGACCATCTTTTCGATGCGGTGCCCCAGCGCCTCCCGATCGGCCAGGATCTCGTCCAGCGTCGCGGCGCCGACGACGTCTCGGAGCGCGGTCTGGGCGTACTGCCGGATGGCGTGCTGGTAGTTCTGGACCCGGATCACCGCGTCGGAAGGCTCGTTGACCCGGAGAAAAATGACGCCGTCGAGCGTTACGGGGACGTTGTCCTTGGTGATCGCTTCCTGCCTCGGGATATCGAGGGTCATGATGCGGGTGTCGACCAGGCGGACGCTGTCGATGAACGGGATGACACCAAAGATGCCCGGCCCTTTGACCGAACTGAACTTCCCAAGGCGGAAAACGAGCGCCTTTTCCCACTGCGCGGCCATCCGCAGGCTTGCGGCAACGACCATCGAGGCCGCCAGCCAAGCCGCATAGAAGCCGAACGAGACCGCGCTGTCGAGGTCGGGCTTGATGCCGAACCAACCGAGGAGTGCAAGGACGAGAAAGATGATGAGCGGAAGCGGGTTAACCATGATGCCCTCACCAAGTATTACTCTTGTGGGGCTATTCGGTTGCGTCCTCTTTCGGTGCGGCCAGAACGTCCCGCACGAACTCCTTGCGCTTGTTGGGGTCGTATCCCATCCAGAGGTGGGACACTTTGCCATCCTTGCCGACCCGGAAAAACGTCGGGGTCGCGGTGAGGGAGAGCGCCGCCAGGCTCTTGCCCGTAGGATCGAAATACCGGCCTTTGGCTGCCGCCACCGAAGTTGCGTCGCTCAGGAGCAAAACCTTCGTTCCCGACTTTCGGATCTCGTCCAGGGCCGCGAGGCTGGAAGTGCTGGGAGCGCAGTCGGTACCGAGAACGGCGTAGACCGTCGCCGCCCCTTTGGCCAACTGTTGACGGCCGTTGGTCCATCCGGCGAACGGGAACGTCTGGCCGATCGCGAGAGGCCCGTAGAGCGTGGGGAGCCGGTAAGGGACGTATCCGTTCGGTACTTCGAGCCTCAGCTTATCCGCAGGGATCGCCGCGATCGGCTTGATGGTCGTGAACGTCCAAACCTTCGCGTTCTTCC
>DASWVS010000307.1:0-6227 GCA_036401135.1 Fimbriimonas sp. | reverse complement strand
CTCGACACCCTCCAGGTGCCGATTCAAACGCCGGTGAGCCCCGACGAGAAGTGGGTCGCAACGGCGGTCCTCTCCCTGACCAACGTCGTTCGTCCGGGCCTGGGAAGCGCGGACCACGTCGCGATCATCGACACGGCGACGGACAAGGTCGTGAAGTTCGTGCCGGTGCCGGCCGGCGCGCACGGGGTCAATTGGGGCGCGAAGCGCGGAGGGGGCTACTACGCCTACGTCACCTGCCAGCATTCGAATGCCATGGTCGTCATCGACCCCGATCCGAACGGAGACAGCCTTGGCAACGACGCACGGGTCGTTGGGCGCGTCATCCTGTCCAATGGGAGCCTCGGCGCCGGGGTCACGGATGGAACGGGGGGCCAGGGAGTCAAGCCGCTGCCCCTCACCCACGACGGTTGGATCCAGCCGACGGTTTCGATGCGCGGCACGGGAGAGCTATCGGCCGAGGTGGAGGGATGGTTGAACCTTCTCACGCCCGAGCAGCGAGACCCGTCGCAGCACCAGCACTTCGCGAACAGCGACCGCGTCGGGGTTTCGCACTACCGCCTCGCTTCGGCGAAGAGGCTGGGAGGTGGCATCCCGCAACTGGCAGCGGGAGAGGATGAGAAGCTCCGCTTCGTCTCCCACAAAGCCGCCGGGGCAGTCGAGCTCTCGGTCGAAGGCTATTCGCCAAGGATGGGAGCCAAGGAGCTCGAGTTCGCGGTCGAGTCGTCGACCAATCGCCTCGGTGTCCCTCAAAGGGTCGAGATGTTCGACTACACGACGGCCCGGTGGGTGTCGTTTGCCAAAGGCGCGACCTCGCGGACGGACGCTCGGCTGGTCGTGCAGGTCGACGACAGGCCCGAGCGGTTCATCCATCGTTTGGATCGCAAGATGCGAGCCCGTATCACGTGGCAAAGCAAAACCGGACGGCTCCAGTGCGCCGTCGACCACGTCTATTGGACGCACCACGGCTAATATCTTCGACTACCCTATAATCCAATATGCCCCGCCTCGAACCGCTCCCGCCAGGGTCGATCCTCTGCGATCGGTTCGAGGTGGCCGAGTGTCTCGGACGGGGCGGCTTCGGCATCGTCTATCTGTGCAACGACCAGAATCGCGGCGATCGGGCGGTGGTCAAGGAGCTTGCTCCTCTCGGGGCATGGCGGGACGAACTGGGGCTCGTCCACCTCGGCGAGGAGGGTCCGAGGCTGCGGGAACGGTTTCTCGACGAGGCTCGGACGATCGGCCGGTTCAACGTCGAGGGCATCCTGCCGATCCGTGCCGCCTTCTCCGAGAACGGGACGGCCTACTTCGCGGTAGAGCACTTGCCACAGGCTGAGACGCTCGACAGCCTCCTGGAGCGGGAGGGCCGGCTCGAGACGCAAGGCGCGCTCGACGTCTTCTACCAGCTGATGGAGACGCTGGAGCAGGTCCATGCCAAAGGGGTCCTTCACCGAGACCTAAAGCCGAGCAACGTCCTCGTAACACACCAGGGACGTGCGTATTTGATCGACTTCGGCTCGGCCCGAGAGTGGAGCGCCGACGCCTCCCATACGCAGACGATCTTATTCACTCCCGGGTATGCGCCGCCGGAGCAGCTCTCCGACAAGGCGCACCGGGGCCCGGCGACCGACGTCTACGGCCTTTGCGCCTGCCTCTACCATGCGCTGGCGGGAAGGCCTCCCTTGCCGTCTACCGATCGGACGGCAGGGGTCGAGCAGCAGGCGTTGGGCGATCTGAGGCCGGACGTGGAGCCTTCGGTGCTCCGCGCGATCGAGGCGGGCCTGAAGCTTCGCTTCAGCGAGCGGCCCCAGTCGGTGGCGGAGCTGAGAGCGATCTTCTCGGTGCCGGAAGAGGCGCCGCAAAGGTCGCGGCTCGAGGAGCTCGACGCGGTTCTTGCCCAGGTCCAAAGGTTCCGGTTCGACCAACGCGGCTGCCCGGCTTGCGGGGGTCTACTCGTCGCTCCCAAGCCGCTTCGCAAAGGCGTTTGCCCCGTATGTCGGCAGGGGATCATCCGGAAGCGCGAGTCGAACCCGCGGCTCTGCGCGATCTGCAAGGCGGGTGTGCTCTGCCGGCGGGAGAACCGCCATCCTCTTGCGGTCTGTCCGAGCTGCAGCCAAGGGTTGCTCGCGATGCGCCGGAAGGGACTGCTTGCTCGCTCGTTCGTCTCCTCCTGTCCGGTTTGCGACGCTTCCTTCGAGCATTCCGGCTCGGGGATGGCCGACCAACATGGCCGGTTCCTCAGCTATGGGGAGTGGCGGCTCCTTTCAGGGCGATCTGAGGTCGTCTGGATCTGCGACGGATGCGGCGCACAGATGGACGAGCTGGCGGACCAGCGCCTCGTTCAGGCTGTGCCTCGCCCGCGGTCGCCGGGAAAAGCGCTCTACATGGAGGAGTGGTCGAGGATCGCCGCCGGTCTGGACCCGGGGGCCGGAAATGCCGAATGCCCATCCTGCGGAGGGGACTTCGGCCTGGATGGCGACTCCCTCACGCTCCTTCGGCACCACGAAGACCCGCACGGCTTTGCGAGGGCCTTCAAGGGCCGGCGATTGGATTTGCAGCTCGTGCGATGGATCGCCGTGGGGAAGGAGTCTCCGGAACCCGGCCTCGTCTGCGAAAGCTGCCATACGGAGTTCGACCGCAAGGACCCCTACCTGCAGCTCGTCCGCACGGGGCACGCGAGGCTTCGGTCCCACATGCAGAGCCTGAAGAAGCTGGAGGATTGGCACCGCATCTGCCGGGGCCTTCCCGAGATCGCCGACGAAGCGGAGTTCCTCGCCGGGATCGAGGGGACGTTGGAGGAGGCGTACCTGAGCGGCGAACTGGGGTTCGGAGGAGAGGGTTGGGTCTGCTACGAAGGTCGAGCGCGACGGCACAACGGGCAGGGCTTCCTCAGGTTGACCGACGAGGAACTGAGTTTCGGCGGCCGCTTCCGAAGACAGCGCACTTCCATGGACGCGGTGATCGGCGCAGCGTCGATCGGGAACGAACTCCACCTGCGCCTCTCAGGCGAAAGGGAAGCGCTCGTCCTTGAACTCGAGCCGATCGATCTGGTCGCCCACCTCCAGAGCGGGGACCGTACTCTGCGCATCGACGCCGACCGCGTGGCGAACCGTATCGCTCGGAAGCTGTCCTAGGCGGTCGAACGGTGGCGAAGGGGCGTCGCGGGCAGATCGAGCCCCTCGGCGCTCGTGCTCGTGACCTGGATCAGGCGGTCGAGGATCACCTTGACCGAGCCCGCGAGCGGAAACGCGATCAGCATGCCGGGCAGGCCGAAAAGAGCCCCGCCGCAGAAGATCACGAACATGCTGACCACCGGGCTCAAGCCGACCGCATTCCCTACCATCTGGGGATAGATCAGGTGGTCGAAGAGCCAAGCGACGCCCAGGTAGATCACCGTACAGAGCGCGGCGTAAGCCCACGAGTTCGGAAAGCCGAAGAGAAGGTTCGAATGAACCCCGCTCATGCCGACCATCACGAAGAGCGATAGGGCGGCGACGATGTTCCCGATGTAAGGGATCAGGTAGAGCGCGCCGAAGAGCGCGCCAACCAGGATCGCGAAGGGCACCTGGAGGAACATCAGCACGACCGTCACCGCGAGCGTGAACAGCAGGAGAACCGTCACCATGCCCCGCAGGTATCGGACGAAGACCTGGCCGATGTCCGAGAACATACGGAGGGTGCTCTCGCGGATCGAAGGCGGGATCCACCGGGGACTCCTTCTTCGGAATCCCTCCATATCCGAGAGGAACATCGGGACGAGCAGGAAGATCAGGATCGCGTTGACGATCTGGGAGAACACGTTCGTCACCAGGCCGAAGAACGACTGCGAGCTCGATTGGACCCACTGGGCGATCTTCGGACGCTGCCGATCGACGTACTGGTCCATCAACTCCCTTCGGCTCGAAGGAAGGCCGATCCGTTCGAGGTGGACGCCATAGCGCTCGAAGAACCGGTCGGCGGCCGTTGCGGGGCTCTGCTGCTGGACCTGGATGGCGGGGTTCCACCGGAGGAAGAAGTTGTCGTTCTGGCTCGATTCGGAGACCGACCGGGAGACATCCTCGATCTTGGCGGTGAGGTTCGTGACCTGGCGCGTGACGCTGGGAGCCACGAGCACGCCGGCGGCGATGAAGAACAGATAGAAGGCCAGCATCACCAGCGTCACCGCGCGGGCCCGCGAGTAGCCGCGAAGGCGCAGCCGACGGACCGTCGGCTCCAGGAGGGCGGCGATGATGAAGGAGACGATGAACGGGAGGAGAATCCCCCTGACAAGGTAGAGGAAGAGGACGAGGCTCAGAACGAGCAACGCCCAAAGGAGGATTCTCCAACCAACCATACGGTGTGAGTTACCGCCGGCCGATCATGCGGCTCTGCATGGATCGGTCCGGCCTCGATGCAAACCCTAGACGCCGAGCTCCTGGCTGGCGTTGTCGACGGATCGCTTGGCTCGCTGCTCGGCAACCCACTCGCCGGTCTTGCCCTTCAGTTCGCCGATCTTGTCGGTGAGGTCGTGTCGAAGCTCGGTGCCCGCTTTCGGAGCGAAGAGCAGACCCGCCGCCGCCCCGATGATGGCCCCCAGGCCCACGCCCGCGAGCATATAGATCAAAACGTTGCTGTCGTCGTCGTGATGTGCCAAGTGCAGATTCCTCCTTACTGAATCCATTCTACGCGCTTCGTTAGGCGAAACGCCGTATCGGGTGACGAGGTTGCGGCCAAGGGTGTTCGCATACTCGACTCGAGGGTGGATCCGCAGGCCTCCGCCGGTGCGGCACAACCGGGGCAACAGGTAACCTCCCGCCTATGAAGATTCGGCTGGGGCACAGTCCCGACTCGGATGACGCGTTTATGTTCTGGGGGCTCGCGAGCGGGACGGTCCAGTCGGAGCACGAGTTCGAACACATCCTTCGCGACATTCAGACCCTCAACGATTGGGCGCTGGAAGGGAAGCTCGAATCGACGGCGATCTCGGTCCACACCTTCGCGTACGTCGCCGACAAATACGCGCTTCTGCGGCACGGCGGCTCATTCGGCGAGGATTACGGCCCCATGGTGGTGGCGCGGGAAGCGATCTCGGTCGACGAGCTTCGGGAGACGACGATCGCCGTTCCCGGCAAACAGACGTCCGCATTCCTGGCGCTCAACCTTTATTTCGACCGAACGTATGGCTCCCACGTCCGGCCGAATTTCGAGGTCGTGCCGTTCGACGAGATCATCCCCGCGGTTCAATCCGGAACGTTCAAGGCCGGGCTCATCATCCACGAGGGGCAGCTCACCTACGGGCGGGAGGGCCTGGTCCTCGTGCGCGACCTGGGCAAGTGGTGGAAGGAGCGAACCGGGCTACCGCTCCCCCTGGGGGTGAACGTGGTGCGCAAGGATCTCGGCGAGGACGTCGTCCGCGAGGTGAGCCGAGTGATGAGGGAGAGCATCAAGGCCGGGTTGGACAATCGCTCCAAGGCTCTCGAGTACGCCCTGCAGTTCGCGCGCGGTATGGACACGGAAACAAGCGACGAGTTCGTCGGGATGTACGTGAACGACCGCACCCTGGACATGGGACCGGACGGCATCCAGGCGATCAAGCAGTTTCTGGGCGAAGGGACCGAAATCGGCCTGGTACCGCCGGTTTCCGTCGACGTCGTCGACTAGCGTTCCTCATCCCGCAAAGCCTCAGCAGCGGAGAGGCTGTTGAGGCAACCGCGGTTAAGGCTCGACGAGCCCGACAGCCCGAAGGGTGTGTCCCACGTTCCGAAGGTGGTGATCGAGGCTGAAAATCTCGGCGATCTGCTCCTCCGACAGCCTCCCGGCCACTTCGGGGTCGGAGGAGACCGAATCCTTGAAGTCGGCGCCTTCCCAGGTTTTGGCGGCGTTCCGCTGGGCGACCTTGTAGGCCGCCTCCCGGCTCATCCCGGCACCGATCAGGGCGATCATCACGTGCTCGCTGAAGACGAGGTCGCCCATGAGCCGTAGGTTCTTCATCATGCGGTCGGGAAAGACCACCAGGCCCTTCAGGATCGTCGTGAGCCGGTTCAGCATGAAATCGGCGAGTTGGCAGGAGTCGGGGAAAACGATGCGCTCCAGAGAGGAGTTCGTCAAGTCTCGCTCGTGCCAGGTTGCGACGCTCTCGAGCATCGAGTGCGCGTTGGCCCGGAGCAGCCGCGCGAGGCCACAAACGGTCTCGCTGTTCCAGGGGTTCCGCTTGTGAGGCATGGCGCTGCTGCCGGTCTGGCCGCTCGCGA
>DASWVS010000306.1:0-3548 GCA_036401135.1 Fimbriimonas sp. | reverse complement strand
GAACAGTGGTACGACGGCCTCCTCAATCTCGTCGGCAAACAGCTCGATCTCGAGGACGAGGTGGAGGACTTCTGGCTGGCGCACCAACGGCTCAGCCCCCTTCAGCGCTGGATTCGGGCGGTGCGAGAGGTCGCGCTGCCTCGCTGCGACATGCTGGTCCTCTTCGTGGACGAGATCGACGCCGTCCGGTCGCTCCCCTTCTCGACCGACGAGTTCTTCGCCGCGATCCGCGAGTGCTACAACCTGCGCTCGGAGGATCCGGACCTTCGGCGCCTCGCGTTTTGCCTCTTGGGCGTCGCGACCCCTTCCGACCTGATCCGCGACGTCCGGACCACCCCGTTCAACATTGGTCGCCGGATCGACCTGCACGACTTCGCTCCGGAAGAGGCGGCGCCGCTCGCGCAGGGGCTCGGCGACGGAGACCGAGGGGAGGACCTGCTGGCTCGGATCCTTTTCTGGACCGGGGGCCATCCGTATCTGACGCAGCGTCTCTGTCAAACGGTCGCTCAGTCGGGGCAGGTCGATCCTCGTTCTGTCGACGCCCTTTGTTCGCGGATCTATCTGCAGTCGGGCGCGCGGGAGCGGGACGACAACCTGCTGTTCGTGAGAGACCGGCTTCTGCGGAGCCGGCTGAACGTCGCCGCCCTTCTCGGTCTCTACGCCAACGTTCGGGCCGGGAGACGGGTCAGGGACGACCCGGTCGAGCCGTTGCTCGGCGTGCTGAAGCTCTCGGGAATCGTGAAGGTCGAGGACGGCCTCCTGGTCGTGCGGAACCGGATCTATCGCCGCGCCTTCGACCGCGCCTGGATCGAGTCGAATCTGCCCGACGCCGACCTGAAGCGCGAGCGCGCCGCCTACCGAAAGGGAATCTTGCGAACCGTGTTCGTGTTCGGGTTCATCCTGGTGATCGCCGGATTGGTGGCCGCGGTGATCGGGGGGCAAAGGAAGCAGCACGCGTTGAGCGATGCCGCGACGAAGGCGGGCAGGCAAGCCCGGGCGGCGGAAGCGTCCCTGAACAAAACCCTCGCAAGCCTGCGCCACGAGAGGGACCACGTCCTGAACGAAACCCGGAAGGCGAAGCAGGCTGCCGAGACGGCGCGGCAGGCCAGGCGGCTGGCCGACGCCAAGACGCGGGAAGCGACCGCGAACCTTGCGAAAGCCCGGGAAGCCGTTCGCCGCGAGACGGACGCTCTCGTTGAAAGCCGCCGCAGCCTCTGGGAGTCGTACCTCGCACGCGCCGAAGCGAGCCGATGGAGCGGTCTGCCCGGCCGCCGCTTCCTCGGCCTGGAAGCCTTGGGCAAGGCGGCCGCCATTCGGCCCGATCGCAAGCTCCGGGACCAGGCCATCACCCTGATGGCGCTCGCCGACGTGAGGCTCGAACCTCGGGAGCATAAGGGGTTCGTCCGGCGCAACGGATATCGGATCCCACCGACGTTCGACGAACGCCTCGAGCAATACGTCCAGAACGACGACCGCGGCAACGTCGTGGTCCGACGCGTCGAAGATGATCGTTTCGTCCTCCGGCTGCCCGGTTTCGGGGTCAACGCCGGACATACGTTCTTCAGCCCTGACCGGACGCGCTTGGCAGTCGGTTACTACGGCCCCAACACGACCCAGGAATCGGGCCATCGGATGCGGCTATGGGACGCCAGGACTCGGCAAGTCCTTCTCGAGCTCTCCGGGATGCAACCCCATTCGGCCGCCTTCAGCCCGAACGGGAAGATCCTTGCAGCGCTCCGATATAAGGGGCCCGTCGAGCTCTACGACGCCGCCACGGGCCGGCAACTTCGCCAATTCGGTGGCGCGACCTATCAGGCTCGCTTGGTCTTCGATCCCACCGGAACGCGAATCGCCGTGACCGGGGCCCCGCGAGTGGCGATCCATGAAGTCGCAACGGGCCGTCTCGAGGCGGAGATCGTTTTTCCGTCGGTCGTTCGGGACGTCGATTGGAGCCCGCACGGTTCGATGCTCGCGGCCGCGTGTGCCGACCGCAAGGTTTATCTCTGGGACACGGTCCAGCGGAGGATGTCCGCGGAGCTGGAAGGGCATGAGTCTGTGGTGACCGACCTCGAGTTCAGTCCAAGCGGGCGTCTTCTGGCAAGCTTCGGGTGGGACGGGACGACGATCCTGTGGAATCCCTACGCCAAGCGCCGGGTCGTCCGGATGAAAAGCGGCCTGCCGCCCGTCTTCAGTGCCGACGGACGCCTCCTCTCGGGGCTCCTGGACGAGTCGTCCTTCCGACTATGGGAGGTGAACGAAGCTCCCGAGTGCCGGGTGATCGATGCCGGTCGGATGGCGGAGTCCGCCTCCTTCAGCCCAGACGGCGGCCTCCTCGCCCTTGCGGTGAATAGAAGCGTTCAGCTATGGGACGCCCGCCGACACCATGAGTCGCCGCGGCTGTTGGCGCTCTCGGCAGCCGCTGTCGGTTTCGGTCCCGATGCGAGTCTTCTGGTCGGCGGATCAGAGGGCCTCTGGTTCGGACGAACGGATTGCGGGTCGTCCGGGCTCCGGCGCCTGGAGAACCTTCGAAATGTCGATCGTTGTGTGCTTTCGGCAGACGGTCGAACGGCCGCCGCGATCTCGCTGGACGGGATCGACGTGCTCCGCATCGACTCGCCGCATCGGCCGGTCCATATCCGAGGGCGGTTCATCCACCACTGGTTGGCGATCAGCCCGGATGGACGGTGGGTGGCGGCCGAAGAGCCCGGGACCAACGGGTTGGGCGTCGCCGTTTGGAACGCGATGACCGGGGCGCAGGTATGCAGCCTTCCTCCTCACAACGCCGAAGTCGCCTTCTCCCCGGACGGACGCTGGCTGGTGACCGGCTCTCCGATCGAATACCGCTTCTGGCGCGTCGGCACCTGGCAGGCAGGAAAGAGAATCGTGCGGGCGGCGGGCACGAATCGAGCCGGTCTGATCTCGTTCAGCCGCGACGGGAAGCTGATGGCTGTGACGTACGATCAGAACCGGGTCCTCCTGATCGACTCCGCCAGCGGAAGCTCCCTGGCAACCTTCGAAATCCCCTTCCCGTCGGACATCTCCGGACTCTTTCTCAGCCCCGATGGGGCCAGCCTGCTCGTGGGCTCCGAAGTCAACTTTTTCTGGGACGTGCGCCGGATCCGAGCACGCCTCCGCGAGCTGGGGCTCGACTGGAAGGACCGCTGACTCTTCTCTCGTGTCTATTGCCTCGGCAGCCACGGCTCGCCTCTGTCGAAGGGAGCGCCGCCTTCGCTGCCGAGGCTTCTAGTGCGCGGTTTCGGCTGGGTCCCAGATTCCCCTTTTTTGCTGGGATCACGAGCCCGAGAACCATCCCACTAAGAGTGGCCCGATCACCTACCCGAGCCATTCGACCAACACCATCGCCAAAAACGGCCAGGATACGCGGGTCGCTCGTTCGATGCTCGTGCGGGCTATCCCACGATGAGCGTCGCCGAGCCGCCGCCAGAGGAGTGCCCGGCGTCGCCGGTGCGGCAGCGATGAATCATGTGCCTCGAGCCGTCGTTCCTGCCACGTTACGACGACATGCACGGGCAGACAAAGTCCCGAAA
>DASWVS010000305.1:0-2668 GCA_036401135.1 Fimbriimonas sp. | reverse complement strand
GGCCTGAGATCACCACGCCGAGGATGGCGTTCTGGAGCGTCTCCCTCTGGATCGCAGGCCCGACCTCGGTATAGCCCTTGTTGCGGTTCACATCGAGACCGGCGGCATCGGCCACCATCGCGATCTTGTCGACGTCCTTTTTGACCGCCGAGAGCTTTTCGCTCGGAGGGATGGTCACGTAAGCGACGCGCTCCTGGTCCGAGGACTCCTGCACGGTCGCGGTCGCCCCCTCGAAGCCTCGATCCTTGAGCCGCCCTTCGACGTCCTCCGCCGTCAGTCCGGCGCTGGAGGCGAAGGTGACGTCGACGCCTCCGTCGGCGTTCTGCTCCGACTCCAGGACGCCGACCCCGCCGAGACCCGCCGCGTCGGCGACGATTTCCGTCTTCGCCTCCACGGTGGTCGCCTCGGCAAGGGCGTCGGCCTTCGGCACCGAGAGCGCCACGTGCTGCGGGGCGATCGTTCCGAACTTGACGTTCGCCCCCTCGAATCCCGCCTTCTCCAGTCCCGCGAGGATCTGGGCGCTGCTGACCTGCGAGCCTTCCATCGAGAAGACCGCTTCCGACCCTCCTCGGAACTCGACGTTCGGCTTGAAGCCCCCGAGGAAAGCAAACGGCAGCAGGACGACGATCGAGAGGCCGGAGATCCAGAACCACCGGCGGTAGTTGTTGACGATCTGGAGCGGCTTCTCGTTGGCGGTCTCTTCAAACCGCTCGCCGAACCAGTTTCGGCCGAGAGCGTAATACTTCGGATTCGCGCCGATGCCGCTGTCGACAAAGAAAAGAAGCAGCGATCGGGTCACGAAGACGGCGGTGAAGAGCGAGATGATGACGCCGATGATGAGCGTCGTTGCGAAGCCCTTGACCGGGCCGGTTCCCAGTTGGAGCAAGACCAACGAGGTCAGGATTGTACAGGCGTTCGAGTCGACGATCGCCGGGAGCGCACGGTTGAAGCCGAGATGGATCGCCTGATGAAGCGTCCGGCCGTGCTTCATCTCCTCCTTGAACCGCTCGAAGACGAGGATGTTCGCGTCGACCGCCATCCCCACGGAGAGGATGAAGCCGGCGATGCCCGCAAGCGAGAAGGTCGCGTTGATCAGCTTCAAGGCCGTCAGCGTGAAGAGCACGTACAGCGAGAGCGCCAGCAGGGCTACGAAGCCGGGGAACGCGTAATAGACGATCAGGAAGAGGGAGATCAACCCGAACGAGACGAGCCCGGCGGCCACCATCTGGTCGAGGGCGTTCATGCCGATCGTCGGGTCGACCTTCTCGCTGCTGAGCGGAACGAGGTCGATCGGCAACGAGCCCGACTTGAGCAGGTTGGTCAGGTTGCGCACCCACTCGGTCGGGAACTTGCCCGTGATCACGGCGTTGTCGCTCAGGATCGCGTCTTTTTCGACGGCGGCGATGCTAAGGACCCTTCCGTCCAGAACCGCCGCGATCATCTCCTGATCGCCGGCGTATCGGCGGCTCCACCGCTCCATCTTCCGGGCGCCTTCCGAGGAGAAGGTCATCAACGGCTGGTATCCGCCAAGGCCGTTCGCCTGAGGCTCGGCGTTCGCAAGATCCGTGCCGGAAAGGATCAGTTCCCAACCGTCGATGATCCGCTTATACTCGGGATCGCCGTATTTGATGACCTTGTCCGAGCCGCTGCGGCGAGTGAAATCGACGCTGGGGGTTCCCGTCTTCTCGTTCTCGACCGGCACATAGGGACGGAACGTGACGCGCGGCGATACCACGTTCTTGGCGTGGTACATCTCGATGCGCGCGCTTGTGCCGATGATCTCTCGCGCCTTGGCGATGTCCGTCAGGCCGGGCAGCTCGATAACGATCTGGTCCTGGCCCTTCTTGATCACGGTCGGCTCGGCCACGCCGAGCGGGCCGACAGCCCTGTTCTGGAGCGTCTGAACGAGCCGGTCGTGCGCGTCGCTCCGAGCTTCGGGCCTGAGCTTCGCGAGCTGCTCCGGATCCAGCTGGTACGTGAACCGCAGGCCTCCCCGAACGTCGAGGCCGTAGTTGTAGGTTGTGATCCGGTACAGGTATCCGGAGAGCAGTCCCAGTCCTAGGACGAGAAGAAGGAATAGATAGCTTTTTGACCGCAACGTCTTCTAACGCCTCCTGGCGTGCCTTTTGGTTAAGCTGCGAGTATACCGTTTGGGACGCCGGAGGGCGTTGAGTCATTCGGGCACGGGTGCGCTGTCCGCCGGAGACAGCGAACCTAAGAGCAAGCTTCGGAATGCCGCCCAGGTATCGCGGCCCGTGCGCCTTGTCGGCGTTGAACCGCGACACCTGGGTGCCGCACCGCTCAGTCCTTCGCCCAGAACATCTTGCCGGCCTCTTCGTGGATGACCGACTGCTGGAGGACGTTCAGGGCCTTCCGAAGCCCTTCCATGCTGTTCATGAGGCCGTCCTCGTGCTCGATGCTGAGGACGTAGTCGTAGCCCTCGGTGCGCAAGACGGAGCAGAAGTCCTTCCACCACTCGATCCCATGTCCGTAGCCGACCGATCGGAACACCCAGGACCTGCCGGCGATATCGCCGTAGCTCTTGGTGTCGAGGTTGCCATTCCGCCCGCTGTTGTAAGGATCGATCTTCGTGTCCTTGGCGTGCACGTGGTAGAGGGCCCCTTCCCGCGCCAGTTCCCGGACCGCCGCGATCGGATCGATTCCCTGC
>DASWVS010000304.1:0-3426 GCA_036401135.1 Fimbriimonas sp. | reverse complement strand
GACCTGCGACGGGCCAAGCCCTTTCATCTCGCGCGTCTTGTCCGTTGCGGTTCCAGATTCGTTCACCTGTTTCCATGGATCGTCTGGATTGGTGTTGACCGCTCCCACCGCTAGATCGGCATCGCGGCTCGGGGTGATTTCCCATCTCTGGGCGAGAATCCGCTTCGAAGGATGTAGGACCGTCCTTCCAACGACGCGCGCGGTTCCGCCCGAACCTCCCAGCTTTTCCGTCCAACTCGTGCTGAGGATCCCGGTCCGCATATCGAGTTCCTGCCGGTAGTCCTGGATATCCCGCGGCTCGGAGCCATAGAAAACGTTGCTCGCGTCGTCGATCAAAACGTCGACCGGGTTCGGCAGCGTGCGGATCTTCTCCTCACCCGTCGTTTCGTATTCGTCGGCGAGGAAGAAGGGAAGGGACTTGCCTTCCACGTCGTAACCGATTCCACCTCTGCCGAGTCGTATGCCGACAAGTCCGTTGGAAAGCCAAGCCGGCTCCGGCGCCTGGGGATCGGTCGTTGCGAGAACCCAAGGATCCGCCGGCGGTTGCGTATAGGTGCTGCCAGTGCGTACGATCGGATCTTTGTTTGAAACCTCGTCCGGAGAAGGCGAGCCGCAGCCGAAGAAAACCAGCAGCAAAATAGGCCATGCGGTAAGACGCATGGCCCATTTTAGAGTGCGGCGGCCTGCCGCCGTTTTAAGCCGCAGCCAGGAATTCGGCCTCGTCCACTTCCCACTGGGTGACAGAGGCCCGGTCCGTCACCGGCGCAACCATCAGGAGGCTCAGCATGTCCTGGAACTCGTCCGAACTGAACTTGCCGGGGATGATGTGGTAGGTGAGGATATCCTCGTCGCCGGTCGTGAAGGCGGTGTACTCCCCCGCTTCGCCGATTAAATGGGTCAGTCCGAGGAGCTCGAACGCCTGCAACATCGAGTTGAACGAACCGCCAGCGGCGGTCGCCGGAATCGTCTTTTCCATTTTGCTCTCCCAAAGGGCCTCTTCAGCGCCGTTCTCCCAAACGGCTCGTGACCCTTAGCACTTGGACGGCGAGTTGTCGATACGGTTCCCATCCTCGTGGCGTAAAGTGTGCGATGGATCCATGACCACCGTGCCGCGCTCCGCCGAACCGCAAACTCTCCGCAGTCCCTGGGTCTTTGTGCCCGTTCTCTACTTCCTCGAAGGGCTCCCGTATGTGGTGGTCACCTCGGTCAGCGTGCTGCTCCTCAAGGCGTTCGCTCTGGAGTTTCCCCAACTCGGCCTCGAGAACGACGCCATCGCCTTTTGGACCACCCTCGTCGCGCTCCCCTGGACCCTTAAGATGCTCTGGGGCCCGCTGGTCGACCTGACGTTGACGAAGCGGAGGTGGATCGTCCTCACACAGGGGCTGATTCTGGTCGGATTCATCGGACTGGCTTGGGTGATCCAGCTTCCGGGGTTTTTCGTCGCCACGCTGTTCGTGCTGCTCGCTCTGGCGTTCCTATCCGCCACCCACGACATCGCCGCCGACGGCTTCTACCTGCTGTCGATGGGGAAGGAGGACCAGGCGTTCTTCGTGGGGGTGCGGAGCACGTTCTACCGGCTGGCGACGATCTTCGGATCGGGGCTGCTGGTGGTTCTGGCGGGGCAGTGGGAGAAGATCACCGACCAGCCTTTTGTGGTGGTGAAGGAAACGATCGAGGGGGCCGAAACCATGCGGCAGGTTCCCTTGACCGCGTTTCAGGAGAGGCTGCAGTCGATCGACCAGGCGGCGGCGCCGATCGTGGCGAACGAGGTCGTTCGCGCGTGGACCCTCGCGCTGCTCTTCGGCGCGGCGGTCTACGCGGTCTGCTGGGTCCTGAACGCGCTGCTGATGCCGAAGCCCGCGGCCGACGCCCCGATCGGCGCGGTTCCCGCCGCAGCCGAGGTTGCCAATCCGCCTGCCCAACCCGAATCGATCCCGGCGGCGCCGGTCGCGGAAGAGAGGATCGGCTTCGCCTCTGCCCTCGGCGAGTTCCTGAACCGCGCGAAGATCGGATGGATCCTGATGTTCATCCTGTTCTATCGGTTCGGCGAATCGATGATCTCAAAGATCTCGCCGCTCTTCCTGAAGGACCCGGTCGAGAAGGGCGGGCTGGGCTTGCCCACGGACGCCATCGGCGCCATTTCGGGGACGTGGGGCGTGCTGGCGCTCGTGATCGGCGGAATTCTCGGCGGCATGGTGATCGCCAAGGTCGGGTTCCAGAAGGCGGTGTGGCCGATGGTCCTCGCCCTCAACCTGCCCAATCTTTTCTACATCTGGGCGGCTCTGAACAAGCCGGGCGTGGATACGGTTCGATGGCTGATCGTCACCGACCAGTTCGGGTACGGCTTCGGCTTCAGCGCCTACATGGTCTACCGGATGATCGTCGCCCGTGGAACCCGCTACCCCACCTCGAGCTATGCGGTCGCCACCGGCTTGATGGCGTTGGGCGCGACGCTCGCCGGCACCCTGAGCGGCTTTCTCCAGGTGCAGCTGGGCTACGCCTCCTTCTTCATGCTCGTCGTCCTTCTCGGCGTGCCCGGCATCGTCACCCTCTTCTTCATCCCGAAGGAGGAGACCGAGATGCAGATCGAGAGTACGGGCGAGGAGGATCTGGACGCCCTCTTGCGGAGCCGGCGGCGCTGGGTGCCGCTTGCCGTTCTCGCCGCCGCCGTGGCGCTCCTGCTCCTGATGACGCTCTACCCTTTATTGGCGAACCGTAGGTAGGGGCGTGTAGGATGGTATCGATGTCGGGTTTACGGGATCTCCTCGAAGCGGCGATCGGCGAAGGCGTCTTCCCGGGCGCCTGTTATGCGGTCCACCGGGACGGACGAACCGCTCGCGGGGCCGTCGGCCGGCATACCTACTGTCCCGACGACCCGGCGACCCGGCTCGACACGGTTTGGGACCTCGCCAGCGTGTCCAAGGTCGTCGGAACGACCACCGGGGCGATGATCCTTTTCGAAGAGGGCAGGCTGGAACTCGATCGGCCGGTTGCGGATCTGCTGCCGGAGTTCGGTCAGAACGGCAAGGAGAAGATCACCCCGAGGAACCTGCTCGTTCACAACTCGGGCCTGGTCGCGTTCCGGCCCTACCATCGCACGCGTTCGGACTCTGACCAGGTCTTGGACGCGATCTACGGCGAGGAACTGGTCTACGAGACCGGTTCGAAGAGCGTCTATAGCGATCTGAGCATGATCGTGCTCCAAAAGCTGATGGAGCGGATTTCGGGGCAGCCGCTGGACGCTTTCCTCGCGGAGCGGGTCTTCAAGCCGCTCGGGATGAAGGAGACGGGCTACCGGCCCGATCCCGCCCGATGCGCCCCGACGGAGACGGTCGAGCCGTGGCGCGCGGAGCTCAGGCGGAAGCGCGGCGTTCGGCTCGACGAGATCTGGATCCGGGGCGAGGTCCACGATCCAACGGCGACGGT
>DASWVS010000303.1:0-6627 GCA_036401135.1 Fimbriimonas sp. | reverse complement strand
GCCATCGCCCGATCGGTCGCCTCGCGCGCCAGCCGGGTCGCGATCAAACCGTCACGGGCGGTGGGCATGTGACCTGTCTCGCCGGTGCGGAGGGCGCGCTCGAATTCGAGATACATCCCGGCGAAGTTCTTCTCGCTGGCGCCCGGCACCCGGATCGTCTCCCGCCCCGTGCGCGCCTCGAGGACGTAGCCGTTGCGATCGTACCGGAGCGTTCCTCCATCGCCGATGAGATCGTAGCTGAAGATCGGGGCCGGCTCCTTCGCCGTATGGCCGTAGGTGAAGCTCATCTCGACCATCGTGTGGGCTCCGTCCGCGTGGTCCAGGTGGAGATAGACGTGGTCAGGAGCCGCGTAATCGGCCACCCAGGCCGCGGCGACCGTCGTTCGCGCCACCTCGCTTCCCACCCACCAGCGCGCGAGGTCGATCTGGTGCACGCCGCAGTCGACCATGGGGCCGCCCTCCTCCATCCTTCCCTGCCAGCGCGGGCTTTCGACCCATGCTCCATCGGGCTGCTGTTCGTATCGCCCGTGAAGGTCCCAACAGTAGATCAGGCGGAGGGAGCGGATCCTGCCGACGGTTCCCTCGTCGATCCACCGCTTCATCTGCATCGCGACGGGGCTGAACCGGTAGACGTAGCCGATGAAGAACATCCTGTCGGCTCCTTCCATCGCGCGAATCATCTCCTCGCCTTCCGCATCGTCCATGGCGATCGGCTTCTCGCAGAGGACGTGGATCCCGTGCGCGGCGGCACCCAGGACGTTCTCGCGATGTGCCCACGCCGGGCTCGCCACCACGACCGCGTCCAACTGCTGGCCGAAGAAGGCTTCCTGCGTCGAGAAACCGGGAACCTGATACCGGTCCGTCTGGGCTTTCAGCCTGACCGGGTCCGGGTCGAAGAGCGCCGTGAGCTCCAGCCCCGGAGTCGCCACAATCGACGGGAGGTGGCCGTAGTCGGCGACGACGCCGCATCCCATCACGCCGATCTTCTTGACGCCCATGTTGTCTATCGGAAAGTCTCCCCCGGGCTGAGGGGCCCGTAGGCGAATCGTCGGGACGAGGAGGCGAGCACGTTGCCCCTCGCATCCGTGGATTCGACGGAGAGACTCTGGACAAGCCCGTCCGGGCGCACGAAGAGCGAGGCGCGAGAGCCCTCTCTGACCAGGTTGAGGATGGTACAGGGCAGCCCCTGGACCGTGGCCTGGCCGCCGAGGATCGCCTTGACGCGGTTGCCGAGGAGCGGTTGGAAGGGGACCTGACGAACGGCAAGGCTCCGCAGGAACGGGTCCATCGGCCTCCCCAACGACGCTAGCCTGTCGATCAATTCGCTTCGGGGGACGTCGATCGAACGGGTCTTGCCGGCCTCGGTCAACCGAAGCGTCTTACCGTCGTACGACCACTTCGAATCCTTGCCCGCCTGCTTGAGCCGGTTGCCGGCGTATACCATCCGGACCGATCCCTCGTCGTTGGTCGCGACGACCACCCCTCCGTGATAGCCGCGATAGGCCTTCACCATGCGATGCACCGTCGCCTCCGCCTCCTTGCTGGCGAAGACCGGCATCTCGATCGGAGGGGTGAAGGCTCGAACCCAGGTCGCCGACTTGGGAGGAGCGAACACCACCGTCTTGGGTTTCTGGTAGGTGATCTGCCACACCTCGGTCGATTCCGGGGACCGCCAGGTGGCGGCGGTGAGGAGCTTGGTCTTCAGGTTGAAGTCGAACGAAACTACCCGGCTCTTGCTGAGGACCTGGCGTAGGCGAACTGTCTGTCTCGAGGTCGTCGCCGCGAGCCGCCCCTTCTTAAGCGAAGTCAGGAAGGTCTTCATCGCCGCCGGGTCGAGCATCTGCTGCGCAACATATTCGAACTGGCCGACGCCCGAGGCGATCCTCTCGCTGAGCGAACCGCCTTTGACCGGGCTCCGGCGGATCCACTCGTTCAATCCTTTGTCGTAGGCGACGAGCGTCCGGTCGTTCAGGTAAACGACCTGCTCCGAGTTGCCGAGATAGGTTCGCATGAGCGCCTTTTTGGGCCGCTCCCAGGCGAGGTCGATGCGGCTCGACTCGTTGCCGCGTTTTCGAACGATGCGCACGTTCCCCCGTACCAGAGCATCGTTCGCTCGGATCGCGGCATCGATCGTGGAGTTGGCCGTCGGCTGGAGGACGAGAAGCAAGGGGAGCAGGGCGTTCATTCTAGTGCTTGCCTAAGCCGGCGGGCGAGCGGCTGCGGCCCAGGAAACCGGCGAGAGCGATAATCGTGACGATGTAAGGAAGCATCGACCAAAACTGGGACGGGAGGTTCGCGCCGAAAACGTTCGAGCCGACCAGCTCGATGCGGAGCGCGGTGAAGGCCCCGAACAGGAGGCATGCAAGGAAGGCGGGGACCGGGCGCCAACCGCCGATGATGAGCGCGGCAAGCGCGATGTACCCTCGCCCGGCGGTCATGTTGTCCGAGAACCGGCCCGTATCGGTCACGAGCATCGCTCCGGCGAGTCCGGTGAAGACGCCCGTCGCCACCAGGCCTCCCATCCGTACGAAGATAGGTTCGATCCCCATCAGGCGCGACTTCTCCGGATCGCTGCCCACGCTGATCAGCCGCAGGCCGCCCCGGGTCCTGCCCGCGTACAGCCAGAGGGCGAAGGGCAGCACGAACGCCGTGACCGTGTAGAAAGCCAAAGGCAGCTGGGGGATCTCGTCGGATTGGCGATAGCGTCCGAAAAGGAAGTTGGTGCCCCCGGCGGCGAGGGCGTTGATCGCCATCCCGCTGATCACGTGGTCGATGAAGAAGTGCTGCGTCATCAGCCAGAGAACGAGGCTCAGCACGATGGCGGCGGCGATGCCGGCCAGAACCCCCGCGGGCGCGTTCACTTGGTGGCTGACGATCGCCGTCAGGCAGGCGGCGGCGAGCATCTTCCCTTCCAGGGCGATGTTGATGACGCCGCCCCGCTCGCTCGTATAGCCGCCCATGGCCGCCAGGATCAGGGGTGCCGTCACGACGATCACGACCAGGGCGAAGCTGAGGCTAAGCAACCGTCTTCACCTTCCGATAACGGATCGCGGCGGCGATGAGGATCATGAGCCCGAGGATCACCCCGACGATCCCCTTGGGCACCTCATAGATGGCGAGCCGGATGCCTCCCCGCGAGAGGGCTCCGAAAACGAAGGCCGAAGGGATCACGCCGAACGCGCTTCCACCGGCGAGCAGGGCAACCCCGAGGGCGTCGAAACCGTATCCGGGGGAGAAGTCGGCATAGAACCGATGCTCGTACGCCAGCACCTGGAGCGCGCCCGCAAGGCCGGCGATCGCGCCGCTGGCGAGCATGGACCGAACGACGACCCGCGCGGGGTCGACGCCGGAGAACCGGGCGGCGGTGGGGTTCGCGCCGACGGCCAGAAGCTCGTATCCCGAAACCGTGTACCGAAGCCACAGGGCAAGCCCCGCCGTGGCCAGAAGGCCGATCGGGATCGCCCAGTTGACCGCGACCGGTCCTTCGAGAAAGTTGCCGAGGCGGGTCGCTTCACCGAGGGTCGCGGTGGCCGGGTAGTCCCCGGGCGGGGCGATGAATGGCCCGGCGACGAGGTACGAGGTCAGGTATCCCGCGATGTTGTTCAGCATGATCGTGGTGATGACCTCGTGCCCGTTCCGATAGGCTTTGATCAGTCCCGCCGGATAGGCCCATAGGGCGCCTGCCGCCATTCCGCTGACCGCCCCAAGCATTGCCCCCGTCGGACCCGGCGCACGGAGCGCCACCACCGCGCACGTGAAGGCGCCCACCAGAAGTTGCCCTTCGACGCCGATATTGAACAGCCCGGCTCGGAGGGCGATGAAGACCGCGAGACCTGCGATCAGCAACGGAGTCATCTCGCGGATCGATCCGGAGATCGCGCGAGGGCTGCCGAGGCTGCCTTTGAACATCTCGGTCGCGGCAGTCATCGGCGTCGCCTTGGTGAGCATCAGAGAGCCTGCGACGATCGCAAGAGCGGCGAAGATCAAGGCGACGAGCTTCCAGTTCACGACGCGCTCACCATGAGCCGTCCGATAGCATCCCGGTCCTTCTCCCGGCCTTCGGGCGGCCGGCGAAGGCTCCCGCTGTTCATCACGACGAGGCGGTCGCAGTGCTCCAGAAGCTCATCGAGATCGAAGCTGACGATGAGCGCACCCGCCCCCTCGTCGCACCGTTGGCGGATCGCCCGGTAGATATCTGCGGTTCCGAGGATGTCGAGCCCTCGGGCAGGCTGGAAGGCGATTATCAGGCGGGGTTGCGACTCGAGCGCACGTGCGGCGACGAACCGCTGCTGGTTCCCTCCCGACAGGCTGGAGAGAGGAAGGCCAAGCCCCCCGTGCCGGGTTTTGAAGCGATCGACCACCCGTTGAGCCCACTCCGACCGCCGCTTCGTATCGATCATCCGGCCCTTGCGCAGCGGCGCCCACCGCTGGAGACCGAGCGAGGAGTTTTCGACGAGCGACCACTCCTCCACGACTCCCTCGGCGTGGCGGTCCTCGGGAATGATCCGAAGTCCACCGTCGAGCCTGTCGGCGGTGGACCTTCCGGTCACGTCGGCGCCACCCATCCCAACCGTGCCGCTCTCGGGATCGACGATCCCAACGATCGCATGGTACAACTCGCGCTGTCCGCTGCCGTCGACCCCGGCGATCCCCACGACTTCGCCCGCGCGGACGGTGAGATCGACGTCCTTGAGCGCCTCATGTCCCTTGGCTCCCCGCACCGTCAGGCTTGAAACGTCGAGCATCGGCGGCCCCGGCTCGCGGGCGGGGGAAGGTTCCGGCGCGACCATCGCCCCTCCGACGATCAGCTGCGCCAACTCCTGGCTGGTGGTTTCTCCGACTTCCCGATCCGCCACCGCCTTTCCATTTCGGAGCACCGTCACCCGACGACAGTGCTCCATCACCTCGGGGAGACGGTGCGTCACAAGGATCACCGTTCGACCTTCGTCGACAAGCTGTCGGAGGCTTCCGAAAAGGGCGTCGCTGTCGGCGGGACTGAGCATCGCGGTCGGCTCGTCCAGAATCATGACCTCGGAGTCCTTCCAGAGCAGCTTCAGGATCTCGAGCTTCTGGGCCCCCGCCGGCGACAGCCGGCTCGCCTCGGCATGCCAGTCGAACGCGAAGCCCATCTTTTTAGCGATCGATGATGCTCGCTGCTCGGCTTCCGCCAGGTCGATGATCGCCCCGCCTTCGGCGCCAAGGATCAGGTTTTGGAGGTTGGTGGGTTCCGGGACGATCCCATAGTGCTGGCTGACCATTCCGACGCCCGCGAGCATCGCCTCGTGCGAATTGGCGAAGGACCTCTCCTTGCCCTCGATCTGGATGGTTCCCTCATCCGGCTTCCAAGCGCCGTAAAGAACCCTCATCAGGGTGGTCTTGCCCGCCCCGTTCTCGCCGACGACCGCATGCAGCGTGCCTTTTTCGACGGTGAGGCTCACCTGGTCCAAAGCGACGACGGAGCCGAAGCGCTTGCTTACGCCCGTCATCCGTACCGCCTCGTTCAACGACGGAGCTCCATCAAGGCATCGTACAGCGCGACGGTCGCCTCCTCGCCCCGCCCCTGTTCCTGGAGGATCCCCAGGAGCCGGTCGACAACCTCCGTTCCCGGTATGGCCGCGCCGATCTTCTCGGCCGCTTCGCGGCAGTAGCCGAAGTCCTTGCGCTGGTTCTTGATGCTGAAGCCGGGAGACCAGTCCTTCGACAGGATGCGGGGTCCGTAGTTGCCGAACGCCCAACTTCCCCCGGCGCCTCCTCCGACCATCTCGAGCACCTGCTTCTCGTCCAACCCGGCCTTGGTGGCGAACGCCATGCACTCGCAGAGGCCCATCAAGGCCCCGCCCACGGCGATCTGGTTCGCCATCTTGAACATCTGGCCGGATCCGCTGGGGCCGACGTGCTCCGCCCGCTTCGCGTAGGCCTGCACGTACCGCAGCGCCTCCTCCACGTCGGAGGCCTCGCCTCCGCAGAAGATGGTGAGTTGGCCGCTCTGAGCGCCCATACTGCCGCCCGTGATCGGGGCATCGACGAAGCGGTGCCCTTGCGCCCTCAGGCGTTCGGCCAGTGCGGCAGCGACAGGCGGGGCGATCGTGCTGTGGTCGACGAAAAGCGTGTCGGGCCGGGCCGAAGGAGACATCTTGTCCACACACTCCTCGACGTCCTCGCTCCGGTTGACGCACAGGAAGACCACGTCGCACTCGCCGGCGAGCTCGCCCAGGGAGGATGCCACGCCGGCCCCCTTTTCGCGCAGAGGTTCGGCCTTCGACGGCGTGCGGTTCCAGACCGTGAGGGGATGTCCCGACGCCAGGAGGTGGCCCGCCATAGGTCCGCCCATCGTTCCCAATCCGACGAATCCCAGTCGAACCGCCATCGGTCCAAAAGGATACCTACTACCTCGGCGGCATCCTTTGCCAGACGAAATCTTTGCCGCCCGGCAGACGGAGGCGCATCCGATTGCCCTCGCCCGCCATCTCGAGCGTCACTTGGGGCTTCTCGCGCAGAACTTCTCCCCGCCGGGCGAGCGCGTCGAACTGGAATCGAATCGCGTCGCCCTCGCGACCATAGCGGCCCGAGCCGAGCCACTTCGGGTCCTCGAGGCAGGAAAGGTCGAAACGGCCCGAATTTGTCATT
>DASWVS010000302.1:0-7607 GCA_036401135.1 Fimbriimonas sp. | reverse complement strand
AGCACGAAAATGACCCAAGCGAGGGCGGACGCGTATCCCATGTGGAAGTAGGTGAAGCCGTGGTTGAACAGGTGCCTCACCGGGACCGCCAGCGAGTCGTTCGGACCGTTGCCGAGCCCTCCGGTCATGACGTATACGCGGTCGAACTCCTGCAGCGCCCCGATCAGCCCCATCACGAGGTTGAAGAACACGATCGGGCTGATCATCGGCATCGTGATGGTCCAGAACTGCTGGTTCGGGTTCGCCCCGTCCACCGTCGCGGCCTCGTAGAGAGTCTGGGGAACCCCCTTCAGGCTCGCCAGCCACAGCACCATGCCCGCGCCCGCCCCCCAAAGGCCCTGCACGATCAAAGCCGGCTTCGCCCACGCCTCCGCGCCGAGCCACATCGGCGGCGGGATCGACAGCCACTCGGTGAGAGTGGCCTGCCACACCGTATTGATCAGTCCGCGGTTCGGGTCGGGGTCCAGCAGCCAGATCCAGAGCACCGCCGACGCGATGCCGGGGACGATGGCGGGCATGTAGAACATCGTCCGATAGAACCGGATGCCCTTGACCGCCGCATTCAGGAGCAGCGCGACGGCGAGGCCGGAAGCGATCCCCAGGGGAACGCCGATGCCCCCCAGATAGGCGACGTTGGAGAGCGCCTTCATCCAGTTCGTCCAGTCGAGGGTGAAAAGCTCCCGGAAGTTGCCCCATCCCACCCATCGGGGTGGCGACAAAACGTCGTAGTCGGCGAAGACGAGGAACATCGAGGCAAGCATCGGGCCAATGGTGAAGACGAGGAACCCGATCACCCACGGCGAAATGAACGCATACGCCCATAGCGCTTCGTTGCGGGAGATCCGCCCGAGCCGCAGCCTCGTCCAGCGGTACCAGAGGATGCCGCCGCCCGCCGCAGCCACCGCGAGGACCAGCGCGATCGGGATCCACAGGTTCACGATCGGATGCCTCTCACGCGAGTAGATGCGGTTCAGCTCCTGCTGCACCACCGCCTCCGCCTCCGCGAGCGCCTGCTCGACCGTCTTGGTGTGGAGCACGGCGCGCTCCATCGCCTTGGCGTGCTCGTCCCAGAGCAGCTGTCCGGCAGGGGTCGGGGGCCGCGTCCGCGAGACCGGCAGCAGGTCCATGTGCGTGCGCATGGCGTCGACGAACCGCCGGTCGACGGGACGGTAGATCCGGAAAAGCGCCTCGTTCGCCTGGATGTTGCCCTGAAGCCGCGGGATGAACATCCGCCCCTGCATCCGCTGCCAGGACGCCTGCGCCTTGTTCTCGATCATCCGGCCCTCGTAGCTGGTCGCGAACTTGACGAACCTCCAGGCGAGTTCCAGGTTTCGGGCGCCGGTGGGGATGGCGTAGCTGAAGCCGCCCATCCACGAGACGAACCGGTCCTTCTCGCCCGCGAACCGGCCCCGCCCGTAGTAGCGGTCATCGGGCACGGGCGGAGGGGCGACGCCAAAATCGAGGTTCCAGCCGTATCTGGCGAGCCCGTCCATCGTCCAGTCGCCGTCGATCTTCATCGGCACCTGGCCGGTGATGAACGGATCGTTCTCGCCCCCTTGAAAGGTGGACTGGAAGGCATTGACCCGCTCGTAGCCGCCGATCAGGTCGTACGCCTTCACCATAAAATCGAGAGCCTCGCGGGCTTCGGGCGTATTCAGGGTGGCGGTGTGCCCGTCCGGCGAAAGGAAATTCGCGTTGTTCTCGAACGCGTACATGTAGAACCAGGAGTTGCCGAAGTTCGGGATGAATCCGATGCGCTTGCCGGGGATGGTCAGCGCCTTCGTGTAGAGCAGGAGCTCCGACCAGGTCCGGGGGGCGCGGTTCGGATCCATCCCGAGGGCCCGAAGCTCTTTCGCCCGCTCTCGGAACACCTTCTTGTTCCAATACAGCGCCCGATCGTCGGCCCCGGTCGGAATCGCGTAGACCTTGCCTTCATAGACGGACTCGTCCCACGCGCCGGCGTAGTACTGCTCCCGCCGCGGCGACGTCGGGTCGCCCAGGTCCCGCTGGATAAGGTCGTCCAGAGGGCGGAACGCGCCGCGGGAGGCGTAGTCGCTGATGTTGAAACGGCCCTGATAGATCAAGTCCGGCGGGACGCGCCCCACGATCGCGGTCATGAGCTTCTGGGCGTTCATGTGCCCCGTGCCCATGCTCAGCATGCTGACGCGCACGCCCGGGTTGCGCTTTTCGAACTCGCGGACGACTGCCTGGGTGCCCTTGGAGTCCGGACCGAGGGCGACGCCCCAGATGCGGAGGACGGTCTCGGCACGCACGCTTGCCGCCAACACGATCGCACCGAATACAAGGAGCATTCGGATCGCCGGGTTGAAGCCCGCAGCCCTAATGCGTGCTGAAGCCCGCGCTCCCTGGGGCTGCGTTCCTATCGTTCCAGGATCAGCGTCGTCCATTCTCTTGGTCTCAGGGTAAGGTCGCCGCCGGCCTGGACATCCGAGGGTTCTCCGTAGAGGCTCGCCTTGGTGACCCTTCGGAAATCGAACGAGCCAGGCTTCACGCGGGCTTCGCGAAGATCGTCGGATGGGTTGATGAGTTCTACCTTCAGGCTATCTCCTTCACGACGAACGCTCGTCACGATCGCCTCACCGTCTACGTAGATCAAACTCCCCGTCGATCGCTTCCTCGGCCCCATGGCTCGGTACGCGTGGAACTGCGGTTCCGTCGCGTAGGCGATGGCGCTTGCGACGGATCGTTCGATCGGCTCCGCCCGGTGGGGGATCAGCCGGAAGCGGAACCGTAGGGCTCCTCCCTGGTCGGCACAGAAGTTCACGTCCCAATAGTTGTTGGTCAGCCAGGCGTTCAGAGTCGCTTCGGGGCGCTCCACCTCGCCGCCCTCGTGCCGTCCGAAGTTGAAGCCGCCCACCTGCCAGAGGGGTGCGTCGGGGCAGACGACGGTCAGCCCCCGCACTCCGTCCTGAAGGCGGATGAACCGCATCGTGGTCAGGTAGTGCCGGCTGGCGTAGGGGAGCTGTTCGCGATCGAGCTCGACGACCGCGCCGGCGGTTTCGAAGTGGCAGCGCATGGTCTTCGGGTCGCCCGCGATGGTGAACGGCAGGTACAGGGCGTGGGCTTCGGCAATCGGCTGCTTGTGGAGGGCGACGGACACCTCCACGTTCGGCTCGCCGGGGAAGACGCGGTACGCGATATCGAACCGGTCGCCGTTCGGCATCTCGAGCGCAAGGCGGTGTTCGGCGCAGCCGTCCGAAAGCCGGGTCTCCTTCGCCAGCGGAGTCCCGACCTCGCGTGTGGCCTCCCAGTCGGTGTGCCACTGCTGGTGGACGTGCAGCTCTCGCCAGTTCAGGGGGCCGAAAATGCCGCCGCGGCCGGCGACCGGCGTCTCGAGCACCGGGTTGGCGAAGCCGAACGCGGAGTCTCCGGCGAACTCCTCTCCATCCAATGTCAAGGACTTCACGCCTCCTTGGGGGAGGAACTCCAACCGGATCCGGCCGTTGCCGATGGCGCTTTCGTCCGCGAAGAGCCTTTCGCGAGTCGAGTGAAGATCGGAGTACGGGACGGTCCGGTAGCCAAAGGCCGGCAGTTCGAGGGGCCCGACCCATCGCGCCGACTCGTCGGGCAGATCCGACAGGACCGTGTCGAGCCGGTGGGCGAGGTGAAGGCGGGGCTCGGCAAGGTACCCGAAGCCGGTGCTCTCTGTCGGCACCCGGACCATCCGGGTGACGGGAACAGGATTCGGGTTGTAGACGAGCGCGGTCAGCTCCTCGCCGCCGGCCTCGCTCGCCAGCGCGGCGAGCCCATCGCGGTTCGCCATCCGCGCGAGGAGGTAGCCGTCGTAGGCGAACCCGAGCTTCTGGTTGAGCTGGGAGTAGGTCTCGATCGAATCGGGGCGGTAGACGGAGCGGTCCGCCCCCCAGGTGTGCTCGGCATATAGGGCGAGAGCACTTCCAGCCTCTATCAAGACGCCCTTTTGTTGAGAAGCCTCGTCGCCGCGACCCCTCACCCCTGCCCCTCTCCCGTCGGGAGAGGGGAAGCTGGCGAGTTGGTGAGCCGAGTCGAGCAGGCGCATCCCCTCCAAGGCGAGGGACGTTTCTCTTGCGGTGCTGCCGCAGCCGAAGTTCCACCAGTCGGTCCAGTCGCCCGACATGGTGGGAAGGTGCTCCGATCGGAGCCGGTCGAAAACCTCGGTCAGGTTCACGAGGCGAAGCTTGATCCCTTGGCCGGAGGCGTTCCATTCGCGCACGAACGCCGGGATCTCGGGGTCCGGAGCGGCGTTGTCGGGGGCGGAGGAGGTGGTCACCTGCACCGGCAGGAACGACAAGGGATAACCTCGCTCTTTCCACACCTCGAGGTACGGCGGGATCGCCTTCGCGACCGCCTCGACCGACTCGGGAATCCGCATGTGGATGTTGGCCGCGTTCCAGTACTGCAACCCGTTCCACACCAGGATCTTCCGCTTCGTGGGGGACTCCCACCAGAACGCGCCGGGCCGGGGCTGCACCGCGTACCCGTAGTGCTCGTTGACCCCCATCGAGAAACCGTCGATCCCAAAGTCGAGCAGCGCGTCGGCCAGACCCCAGGGGACGCCGTTTACGTCCGAGTTCATCGCCGACCGGATCGGGACCCCCAGGGAGCGAAAGAACCGGATCGGCTCGAGAAGCTTGAGGAGCATCCGGTGGTCCGCTAGGGGAGTGATGTTCCACATCATCCCCGCCACCTCGATCTGGCCCCTCGCCACGGCCGCGAGGAAGCGCTCCCGGGAGGATGCAGACGCCCTTTGCCACCAGTCGAGGGTGATCCCGGTGACCTCGCAGGTCCAACGAAATTCCGCGTCGGCTTCACAGAAGTCGATCGCCATGTCGATGAAGCGGCGGTGCAACTCGAAGATCACCGGCTGCGGATGGGTGTAGCCGATATCGGTGTGCGAATGGTGGACAAGGAGGATTTCGCGGATCATCGGAGTTGGTACGTAGTAAGGATCATCGAAGGCACAATTGGCTTACCCGGTTGCGCATCCTGCCTGCCCAGACCTACAATCAATTGTTCAAACATTATGCCATCTCAACTCCGGCTGAACCTGCTCGTCACAAGCGCGATGATCTTTACCACGATCCAAACGGCCCACCCTTCGACGGATTTCCGAAAGGAGGCTTCTCGGCTCACCGACCTGACCATGAAGACGTTCTGGTATCCCGAGGCTCGGATCTTCCGGGCGCCGGTGATGAGTTCGGAGGCGGTGCCGAGCGAGGGCGCGACGAAGAACGGCTACACGCTCTGGCCCTCGCTCCTCGGCATGCACGCGCTGGTGGAGGGCGAGAAGAAACGAAAAGGCCACTACCGCAAACGGATCGCCGAAGTGTTCGACGGACTGTCCCAGTACCGCGACCCGGAGAAGAAGGGGTACAACGCCTGGCTCCACTTTCCCGGGAACGACGACAAGTTCTACGACGACAACGCGTGGGTCATGATCATCTTTACGGAGGCCTACGAGGCGACGGGGGAGAAGCGGTACCTCGATCGGGCGGCCGAGGTGATGGGCTGGCAGCGCGGCGGATGGACCGACGAGCCGGGTGGAGTGCGGTGGGGGACGAACCCTGATTCCACCCAGGCTGAGGACCGAACGACCTCGGCGACCGCCGGTTCGGCACTGGCGGCGATCCTCCTGGCCAAGAACGGGGTGGACAAGGCCGACAACCTCGCCTGGGCGAAGAAGCTTCTGAACTGGATCGAAACCCGGATGCTGGACAGCGACGGCCTCGTACGGGACGGCCTGTACGCCAAGACGTGGGAGATGATGCCGACGAAGTGGACCTACAACACGGGCGTGCCGATCCGCGCCTACGTCGAGCTCTACCGGCTCGAGAAGGACAGGAAGTGGCTGGAGAAGGCGAAGAAGCTTGGGGATGCGGCGATCGACCGGGATAAGGGGCTCTACGATTCGCTCGTGAAGAACCCGAGCAAGCGCTACTGGTACGACGGCTCGTACTTCGTGCACTACCTCGTGGACGGCCTCGTCCAGCTCTCCAAGGAGACCCGGGACAAGCGGTATGTCAATGAAGCGAAGCGGAACGCAGAGTTCGCGATGAAGCACCTGCGCGACCCGAAGGACGGCCTGTACTTCCGAAACTGGCGGCTATGGATGATCGATGAGCCGCACCTGGAGGCGTGGAAGAGGCTGACCGGCGAAGACGGCAAACTTGCCGCGGACCACTCGGAGCGCTCCCTGGAACCGTCGTCGGAAAAGCTGCCGGTCGAGGAGAGGCCGCTGGTCAAGACGATCCTCGCCAACGGCGGCAACGCAAGGATGTTCTGGCTGCTGGCGGAATGACCCAGGATCTTCAGGAGGCGCTGGTTCTCGCCCAGAAGGCGATCGTCGCGCGCCTCGATCCGAACGAGGGCTACCGACCCTGGTTCCGGATCACGCTCGAACCCTCGCCCGAAGCCCACCACGACTCGTGGGACTTCGTCGACATGGCGGGGCGGTACGTGGAGTCGCTGGCGATGATACGGCAGCTGATCGGGAACTCGGTTCCGGAGGAAGAGCCGTTGCGCCGGTTCTTCCTCTCGATGCAGGAGCCGGACGGGCTGTTCTACAACCGGGAGCCGTTCCTGGCAGACATGTTCTGCCAGAGCCGGGCTCTGAACGCGCTGTGCACGATGTACATGGACCGCGAGGAGCCGGAGATCCTCGAGCGGCTTCGTCGCCTGGTCCACGGATTGATGGGGATCGCAACCTCCACAGCGACAGGACTCCGCTACCCCGCGAACCTCTATCGCCAGGGCGAGTGGATCGAGGGCGGATTGTTCTACGCGGCCAAGGACCTGTGGAACGTGAAGCCCGGATACGGCGGCACCCAGCTCGAGGGGATCATGAAGTACGTAGAGCTGGCGGGCGACGTTCAGGCGCTGGAGTTCGTCCGGCGGTATCTCCGCTTCTTCCTGCACGAAGCCGAGGTGGTGAAGGAGGATGGAAGCTATGAGGGCCATCTCCACAGCCAAGGGATCGTGCCCACGATGGTCGGGGCGTGCATGTTCGCAGAGGCGACCTCCGACCGAAACCTGCTCGAGCATTGCGACCGGTTTCTGCGGTTCACGCTCTCGAACTGCAGCTCCTTCGGCTGGGTGCCGGATGGAATCGGCTGGCCGACGTGCGAGACCTGCGCGATCGGCGACTTCATCCACCTCGCCTGCCGGCTGAGCCGACTCGGGGTAGGGGACTATTGGGACGTGGTCGCACGGTTCGCTCAGAACCAACTGCTCGAGAACCAGTTTCGAACCTCCTCCCCCTGCCTCCTCCTCGATCTGCCGGCAAATGGAGGAGGGGGTGTGCTCGAGATGATCGTCGGCTCTTTTGCGAGTTGGGCGAAGCCGAACGACCTGCTGGGGGGGCCGGACCTTGAGGGGTGCTGCCTTGGCGGCGGCGTTCGCGGCATCTTCCACGTCTTGAGCAACCTCCCGGACCCGGAACCTCCACCCTATGCCCCCTCCCCAAGGGTCGTCCTCGAGACGGTTGCCGGAGTCGAGTACGCGCTCGAGTGGGTAGGAGACAGGGTCGCAGGGATTTCCCCGCCCGGCGAACGCTATCCGACGTACACTCGGCAGCGCGAGGCGTCGACCGCCTTCTTTTCGCCGCAGAC
>DASWVS010000301.1:0-3773 GCA_036401135.1 Fimbriimonas sp. | reverse complement strand
CGAAGGCCAGCGCTAGAAGCATTGGCAGGGTAATCATGGCCCCGTGATCTCATAGTCGTCGGTGACATACGCGTGCCAAGCACGGTCTCGTCGAGCGCTGGTATAAGGAAGTAACCCATCCGGGCTATCGTAGTTCTTGTTGTAATAACGACGGTAGGTCTCACCAGGAAAGATCTGCTGGTTTAGGACTTGGCCATGCGAGCGTCTTCGACTCGGTAGTGCTGGTAATAGGGTTAAGCCAAGTCGGCCAGGGTGGAGGTCCTGAGGGTGAGCCACCAATATCCCCGTAGATTGAATGATAGAAGTTCACATTGGTCGAACCTGATGAGACATTAATAGCACCGTTCGTGCCGTTAACCTGAATAGAAACGCCTTGCACGAGTTGAGTTACGGTTGGTGAAGCAGATCCCGCCGTCATATTCGATCCAGGTACGATCAGCACTAGGACTGAAAGCATTGGAATGATCGTCGTAGGCATGGCTGGAATCTACCCTTCACATAATATGGGTTTCCGATGGCACATAAATGCTGTGACACATACCGCAAAAGAGATCAATCTGTTGCCGGGAACCGTCTGATGCAACAGACGCGCTGACCTTTTGGGTGATCTCTCTAACTGCAGGAAAGAAAATCCCTACTGGATCCCCTCCGCCCCGATCGTCCGTGGCTTCTGTTCCTCCAGCATCTGCTCGTCGTCCCGCTTGCTAGCCGGGCGCGTCCGCAGTTCCGCCCATGTCCGTAGCTCGTCGATCTCCTCGCGCATCATCACGCTGAGCGGCACGACCGCCCGCGCCTCCTGCAGAAGATCCTTCTGGTTAAGCTCCCGTTCCGCGTCGAAGGCGATATAGAGCGCGCCGACCACCACCTGCTCGATCTCCGCGCCGCTGAACCCGCTGGTCGCCCGGGCGAGCGCGTTCAGCTTGAACTTTTTCGGGTCTCGCCCGCGCTTCTTCAGGTGGATTTCGAAGATCTGCTCGCGCTCCTTCGAATCCGGCAGGTCGATGAAGAAGATCTCGTCGAACCGCCCTTTGCGCATCATCTCCGGCGGCAGCGCCGTCACGTCGTTCGCGGTCGCGATCAGGAAGACCGGCGCCGTCTTCTCGCTCATCCAGGTGAGGAACGTCGAGAACACGCGCGCGGTCGTCCCGCTGTCGCTGACGCCGCTCCCCCCGGTTCCGGCGAACCCCTTCTCGAGTTCGTCGATCCAGAGCACGCACGGCGCGACCGACTCCGACGTCTTGATCGCCTTCCGGATGTTTTCCTCCGACTGGCCGACGAGCGAACCGAAGATCCGGCCCACGTCCAGCTTGAGCAGGGGAAGGTTCCACTGCGCCGCAACCGCCTTGGCCGTCAGCGACTTGCCGCACCCCTGCACGCCGATCAGCAGGATCCCCTTCGGGGCTGGGATGCCGAACTCGCGCGCCTTGTCGGTGAAGCTCTTCGTCCGTTTGCCCAGCCATTCCTTGAGGAGTTCCAGACCTCCGACGTCCTTGAGCTTCTGCTCCGCAGGGTAGTACTCCAGCAGCCCGCCCTTGCGGATGATCTGCTTCTTCTCGTCGAGCACGACGTCGAGGTCGAACCTCTTGTGCTCCACCAGGCTCCGGGCGAAGACCGACTCGATCTCGTCCTGCGTGAGCCCCTGCGCCGACTTGATGAGAAGCTCCCGCTGCAGCGGCTCGAGCGTGGCGTCCACGTTCGGGTTCCCCTTCACCGCTTGGATCACGGTATCAAGGGTGCCGGAGATATCCGCCGGTTCCGGGAGAGGGAAGTCCACGACCGTAACGTCCTTCTCGAGGTCCGGCGGAAGCGTAAGGATCGGACCGAGCAGCACCAGCGTCTGGGCGCGCCCCCGAAGCCGGTTCGCCAGGTCGCGCAGGAGCCGGGTGACCCGGTAGTCCTTCATGTACGGGTGGAAGTCCTTCAGCAGGAAGACCGTGTATTCCGGCGCCTCGTGCACGAGCGCCAGCGCTTCGAGCTCTCCGGGCAGGGTCGTCGCGCGCACCGGTCCCGAGGTGCGGTTCACCGGCGGCTTCATCCCCTGGGTGACGCTCCACGTGTGAAGCGTTCGGTTCAGCCCTTTGCAGACCCCTTGGAGCGCGTCCTCCACCCGCTTCTCCTCCCACGAGACGATGTAGAGGATGGGGTATTTCGCCCGGACGAGGACCTCGATCTCCTGAACCGCGTTCATCGGCAGGATGCTACCCAGAGCGTCGTGGGGACGGTGGGTCCCTTACTCCAGCGGCCGGCCGATCTCCCAATGGTGCCCGAAAGGATCGACGATCCTCCCGACGCGCCAGCCGTAGGCGTCCTCGACCGGCACCACCTCGGTCGCCCCGGCGGCGACCGCCCGGGAGAAGGCGGCGTCCGGGTCGGGTACCGTCAGAATCATCCGTACCGTCCCCCCGCCGAGCGTCTCCGGGCTGAAGTTGCCGTGCTCGGGCGACTCGTCGCTCAGCCAGAACACGGCGCTGCCGACCGAGAGGGTCGCCACCACCGCGCCCCCCGGATCCTCGACCCGGTAGGTCTCGACCGCACCGAAGGCGGCCTTGTAGAACTCCACTGCGCGGGAGCCGTTCCGAACCGACAGAAGGGGAGCGATCGAGCAGACGGCGGTTTCCACGCAGCCAGTGTACGACGGCGGGGGAGGCGCGGCGGCGAAAGGCGCCGCCGCGCCCGATCTTCCGCTAGTAGTGCAGCGAGGCGCGGTTCACCTTCCCCCGGAAGACGTGGTAGATCAGCAGGGTGTAGGCGACCACGAACGGCATGCCGATGAGCGCGATCGTCAGCATCACCGTGAGCGTGGCCTCCGAGGACGAGGCGTTGCGGATCGTGAGGTTGTAGCTCGGGTTCAGGCTGCTCGGCACCATGTTCGGGTACATCCCGAGCCCGAACAGGCCGAGCAGCGAGGCGATCGACAGAGCCGAGGAGGTGAAGGCGTTGGCCTCCTTGCCCCTCGTCACCTCCCGCGGGATGTTCGCGATCGCGAGCAGCGAGACCACGGGCAGCAGGAACAGCCACGGCTCATTCTGGATCTTCGCCGCCATGTGCGGGGCGAAGACGAAGGTGGCGATGGTGAGCAGGCCGTACATCACCCCGAAGAAGATCATCGAGGACCGAACCCACCGCTTGACCTCCTCTTGGAGCGCTCCCTCGGTCTTCATCAGCAGGTAGATGCTCCCGTGCATCATGAACAGGGAGAGGGTGGTCACGCCGACGATCAGCGAGTAGGGGTTCAGCAGGTTGAAGAACCCGCCCCTGTATTCCATGTCCACGGCGACGGGGATGCCCAGCACGATGTTGCCGAGCGCGACGCCCATGAGGACCGGAATGATCGCGCTGGCGACGCAAAAGGCGATGTCCCACCCGTGCCGCCACCTTGGCGACGGCTCTTTGCTGCGGAACTCGATCGCCACGGCCCGGAAGATCAGGCCCATCAGCAGCAGCATGAGGGGCAGGTAGAACGCGGAGAAGACGGTCGCGTAGACGTGGTAGAACGCGGCGAACAGCGCGCCGCCGCCGACCACCAGCCACACCTCGTTCCCGTCCCACACGGGGCCGATCGAGTTCAGGAGCACCCGCCGGTCGGCGTCGTTCTTGACCTTCAGCAGCAGGGCGCCGACGCCGAGGTCGAAGCCGTCCAGGATGGCGTAGCCGATCAGCAGAACTCCGACGAGGAGGAACCAAGCGGTCTGCAGGTCGAACGGATAATCGATCACTTCACCTTCTCCTTGCCGCGGCCTTCGCGCACGCCGGCCGCCGTCGCCATCTGGCTC
>DASWVS010000300.1:0-3799 GCA_036401135.1 Fimbriimonas sp. | reverse complement strand
CGAACGGATCGGGCGCGGCAGCGAGCGCGGAGACGCCGACAACTGGTTCTTCGAGACCTACGACGTGCCGTTCCCGCCCGGGAAGAGCATCTTGGTCGCGCGCGTGTGGGCGCTGGGCGTGGAAGGCGACCGCCTGACTCCCACCGCCGAGACCCGCAACGGCGACCCGTTCGACGTCAAGGCGCGCGCCCCTTATGCCCAGACGAGCGTGCATCCCGGCTTCCTCCTCTCGCCGGAGGACCCCGCCTTCGTCGAGAAGCTCGCCACCGGCAAAGCTCCCTGGCAGGCGAAGGCTCTGGAAGGCTACGAATTCAAGGACCCGCAGGTCGCCTGGGGAACCGGCGCCAACGTGATCCTTCACGGCGACCGGATGGCCTGGGGCGTTGAATCCGGCGCGGGAGAGGGTTGGGGGCCGGTGCGCGAGATCGCGCCGGGAATGGACGAGCGGGCCAACGACGCGAACCCCTACCACGTGCTTCGCCCCGCCACGCTGCCGCCGATGCTGGACGAGCCGAGGCAGGTTGGCAAAGTGCGATTCGCGGCGGACATCGGCGAATCCGGCTCGACCGCAAAGATCCCGATCCGAGAGGCGGAAAACCAGCCCGGCCTTGCTGAAGCCTGGACCGCCGCTCTCCAGAGCGGCACTCCGGTAGCCGTCCCGGCCAACTCCAGGCAACGGATCCTGATCGACCTCGAAAACTACTACTGCGCCTACCCTGAGCTTACGGTTTCCGGCGGCAGGGGCAGCTTGGTGCGAGTCCACTGGCAGGAGTCGCTGTACGTAGACGACAAAGCCGGCAGCAAGGGGAACCGCGACGAGGTCGAGGGCAAGTTCTTCATCAATATCTGGTCGCACGACGACGGGACCGGCGACACCTTCCTGCCGGACGGGGGGCAGGGAAGGACGTTCTCGACCCTCTGGTGGCAGTGCGGACGCTACGTCGAGATCGTGGTCGAGACCGGCGATGAGCCGCTGACGATCGATCGGCTCGCCTGGCGCGAGACCCGCTACCCGCTCGAGCCGGAGTCGGTCTTCGAATCCAGCGATCCCCGCATGGCCGCCGCCATCCCGATGATGGTCCGCGCCCTCCAGATGTGCTCCCACGAAACCTACATGGACTGCCCGTTCTACGAGCAGTTGATGTATATCGGCGACACCCGGCTGGAGGTCCTCACGACCTATGCCCTCACTCGCGACGACCGCCTGCCGCGGAAGGCGCTGCGGATGTTCGACGCCAGCCGCCGCAACCACGGGCTGACCCAGAGCCGATACCCCAGCCGGGTGCTTCAGATGATCCCGCCCTTCTCGCTTTGGTGGGTGGCGATGATCCACGACTTCGCGCTCTGGCGCGGGGACATGGCGTACGTCGAGAAGCTCCAGCCCGGTGCCCGGGCCGTCCTCGACGCTTTCCGCGCCTGCACGAACGACGACGGGCTGATCCAGGCGCCCAACGGCTGGAACTACATGGACTGGGTCCCCGAATGGGAAGGGGGGATCCCGCCGGACGGGAACTTCGGCGTCTCCTCCGTCATCAACCTCCAGGCGGCCCTGGTGCTCCGTCAGGCGGCGAAGGTCGAGGAGTGGCTCGGCGAACCCGATCTCGCCCACCGGAACCGAAAGTGGGCGGACCATATCCTCGATCGGGTGCGCGAGAAGTTCTGGGTGAAGAGCCGCGGCGTTTTCGCCGACGACCTCGCCCACTCGCGCTTCAGCGAACACGCCCAGAGCCTCGCGATCCTCGGCGGCGGCCTGACGGATTCGGAGAGGAGCTCGCTGAAGCGGTCGCTCCTCGAAGACGACGACCTTTCGCGGCAGACGATCTACTTCAGCCACTACCTCTTCGAAACCTTCCGCGTCCTGGGGATGCCGGAGGAGATCCAGAAGAGGCTGGAGATGTGGTACGGCCTGGTCGAGAACGGACTGAAGACGACGATCGAACACCCTGAGCCGACCCGGTCCGACTGCCACGCCTGGGGGGCGCACCCCTACTTCCACTACCTCGCGACCTTCGCCGGGATCCGGCCGAAGCTTCCGGGATTCGAAGTCGTGGAGATCCGCCCGCAATTGGGCAGCCTCACGAGCCTCCATGCGAAGATGCCCACACCCCGCGGCTTCATCGAGGTCAGCGTCCACGACGGCAAGATCGACGTCTTCGTCCCGGAAGGCATCCGCGGGAACGTGATCTTCGACGGAGAGAAGCGGCAGATCGGGTAGTCGGACCCTCCGAGCGGGCGACCGGATATCCCCGGAACGTCCTTCTCCCGCCCCTCGGCGGGAGAAGGATCTGCGCGACTAAGGGAAAAGCTGGAAGGCCATGTCCCTCGCTTCTTTGGTGCACGGGTCCGTGATATTGAACAGGTTCAGCGCTGGGTCGAACCCGAGCGCGGCGCATGTGTTCCAGGACGAGTAGTTCGGACTCCGCAGGTGGAACGCCCAGCGGAAGTCGGAGTACCCGACACGCCAACTCCTGGTGTCGATCTCGGAGATCTGGATCCAGTGCTTCTCGCCCTCCGCCCCAACGAACCAGAACGGCAGGTCGGCGACGAACTTCCAGATCCGCCGCTTGTTGCAGTCGTAGCCTGCGAGCGAAGCCCTAGCCGGGACGCACTGGTAGATCACCTTTTCGAGGTTGGGCTTGCACGATTCCGGAACCTCTTTATAGAACGCGATCAGGAACGGGTACTGGAGCTGTTCCCGGCTTAGGACCGTGCCCCACCACACGACGCGTTTGACGGGTCTTCCGGTCGCGCGAAAGTCGTCCACGACCGCCATTTTGCGTAGCTTCGTCGGGAAGCAATCGTCGACGCGGGACTCGACGACGCCAGGACCCCAACCTTCGGCACTGGTGACGTACCACGGCTGGTTCCAGCTCTGGGCGAATCCAACAGAAGTCGATGCCGCAAAGATCGCGGCGATGCCGAAACTTCGGCTTCTAGACATGTTCTGAACCTCCTAACGCGAAAACAAGCAGTTGAAACACCGACATTATAAGCGCACATTCGCCGCGGTCCCGGACACGTCCGGTAAATCGGGCCGTCAGGAGCCGTCGTCCAAAGGCTATGCAAGACTCTCGTTCACGGGGGACGCGATGGCGCGCTTTGGTTGAGCTGCAGAGGTGGACCGAGGTGCCGATGCTCGTCCTGGGTCTTGCCTGGGTCGGTCTCCTGGTCTACGAACTCACGGTCGGTTTGTCGCCTCTCATGGAACGGGCTGGGCTTCTGATTTGGGGCATCTTCATCGTCGATTTCGGCCTCAAACTCCTCCTCGCGCCGGATAAGTCGCTCTACCTTCGCAAGAATTGGCTGACGGCGGTGGCGCTCCTTCTCCCCGCTCTCCGTGTCTTGCGCATCTTCCAGGCGTTGCGCATTCTGCGGCTTGCCCGAGTCGCGCGCGGCCTGCGACTCGCACGGGTCGTCACGTCGCTGAACCGAGGCGTCGGCGTCGTCGGGCATCTCCTTTCAAGGCGCGGCGTCGGGTTCGTGGCGCTACTGACCGTTCTCGTCGTCCTTGTCTCGGCAGCGGCGATGATGAGCTTTGAAACGGGCTCTCCCCGCTTCCTGACGCTGGGCGAATCGGTGTGGTGGACAACGATGCTCGTGCTAACGATCGGCTCTTCCGAAGGTCCGACAAGCACGGAAGGGAGGCTGCTGACCGCCCTCCTGGCGCTCTATGGCTTCAGCATCCTCGGTTTCGTCACCGCCACGCTCGCCTCATACCTCTTGGAAGGGTCGGACAGCGCGAAGACGGATCGGGTGATCGAAGAGATCCGGCTACTGCGGAAGGAGATCGAAGAGTTGA